>NZ_JCBANH010000019.1:0-83479 GCF_059760925.1 Achromobacter sp. 1011791174 | reverse complement strand
GCCGGCGCCGCAGGAATTCATCGCGCGTGAAGTCCACGTGCCCGAGACCATCAGCGTGGCCGACCTGGCGCACAAGATGTCCGTCAAGGCCGCGGAAGTCATCAAGCACCTGATGAAGCTGGGCCAGATGGTCACCATCAACCAGGTGCTGGACCAGGAAACGGCCATGATCGTGGTCGAGGAACTGGGCCACGTCGCCATCGCCGCCAAGCTGGACGATCCGGAAGCCTTCCTGGACGAATCGGCCACCGTGTCGGAATCCGAGCAACTGCCGCGCGCGCCGGTCGTGACCGTCATGGGCCACGTCGACCACGGCAAGACCTCGCTGCTGGACTACATCCGCCGTGCCAAGGTCGCCGCGGGCGAAGCCGGCGGCATCACGCAGCACATCGGCGCTTACCACGTCGAAACCGAGCGCGGCATGGTCACCTTCCTCGACACCCCGGGCCACGAGGCGTTCACCGCCATGCGCGCCCGTGGCGCCAAGGCCACCGACATCGTCATCCTGGTGTGCGCGGCGGACGACGGCGTGATGCCGCAGACCCGCGAAGCCATCCACCATGCGAAGGCCGCCGGCGTGCCCATGGTCGTGGCCATGACCAAGATCGACAAGCCCAGCGCCAACCCCGACCGCGTCAAGCAGGAACTGGTCGCCGAGGAAGTGGTGCCGGAAGAATACGGCGGCGACGTGCCCTTCGTGGCCGTGTCCGCCAAGACTGGCGAAGGCATCGACGATCTGCTCGAGAACGTCCTGCTGCAAGCCGAAGTGCTGGAACTGAAGGCGCCGGTCGACGCCTCCGCCAAGGGCCTGGTCATCGAAGCCCGCCTGGACAAGGGCCGCGGCCCGGTCGCCACCATCCTGGTGCAAAGCGGCACGCTGCATCGCGGCGACGTGGTGCTGGCCGGCGCCAGCTTCGGCCGCGTGCGCGCCATGCTGGACGAGAACGGCAAGCCCATCCAGGAAGCCGGTCCGTCGATCCCCGTGGAAATCCAGGGCCTGACCGAAGTCCCGGCCGCCGGCGACGAACTGATGGTGCTGTCCGACGAGCGCAAGGCGCGCGAAATCGCGCTGTTCCGCCAAGGCAAGTTCCGCGACGTCAAGCTGGCTCGCCAGCAGGCCGCCAAGCTGGAATCCATGTTCGACAACCTGGGCGAAGGCACGCAGACCCTGGCGCTGATCGTCAAGACCGACGTCCAGGGCTCGCAGGAAGCGCTGGTGCAGTCGCTGACCAAGCTGTCCACCGACGAAGTGCGCGTGCAGGTCGTGCACGCCGCCGTGGGCGGCATCTCGGAAAGCGACATCAACCTGGCCATCGCGTCCAACGCCGTGGTGATCGGCTTCAACGTCCGCGCCGAAGCCAGCGCCAAGAAGCTGGCCGAGTCCAACGGCATCGACGTGCGCTACTACAACATCATCTACGACGCCGTGGATGAAGTGAAGGCAGCCATGTCGGGCATGCTGGCGCCCGAGAAGAAGGAAGAAGTCATCGGCCTGGTCGAGATCCGCGAGGTCTACAGCATCTCCCGCATCGGCAACATCGCCGGTTGTATGGTGCTGGACGGTCTGGTCAAGCGCGACTCGCAAGTCCGCCTGCTGCGCAACAACGTTGTCCAGTGGACCGGCCATCTGGAATCGCTGCGCCGCTTCAAGGACGACGTCAAGGAAGTCAAGTCGGGCTTCGACTGCGGTCTTACGCTGCGCGGCAACAATGACATCCAGGTGGGCGACCAGCTGGAAGTCTTTGAAATCAAGGAAATCGCGCGTACGCTGTAAGGCAGCGTCCGTGAGCTTTATCTCTACATGAGCCGTCACAAGTCCAAAGCCATCCCCGGCCGCAATCTGCGGCTGGCCGCCCAGATCCAGAAGGATCTGGCCGGGATCATCCAGCGCGAGATCGACACGACCCGCGCTGGACTGATCACGCTCTCGGGAGTGGAGCTGTCGACCGACTACGCGCACGCGAAGGTGTATTTCACGGTCCTGGGCGCCGAGCCCGAGGCCGCGACCGCCTTGCTGAACGAGAAGGCCGGCTGGCTGCACTCGCAGCTGTACAAGCTGCTGCACATTCATACTGTCCCCACTTTGCGCTTCTTCCACGACGAGCAGATTGCCCGTGGCATTGAAATGTCGATCCTCATCGACCGCGCGAACCGGTCCGGCCCCCATTCGGGCGTGCCTGACGAACCTGAAGACCAGTCCTGATCGGGCTGTCGTCGCTGCTTCAACTTTCCGGATTCCGACGATGGCTAAACGACGCGGGCTTGCGCTCGACGGTGTGCTGTTGCTCGACAAACCTGTGGGTTTGTCGAGCAATCACGCCCTGCAGCGCGCCAAACGCACGGTGGACGCGGCCAAGGCCGGTCACACCGGCACGCTCGACCCTTTCGCTACCGGCCTGCTGCTGTGCTGTATGGGCCGGGCGACCAAGATTTCCGGCGCCATGCTCAACGCCGACAAGACATATCGCGCTACGCTGCAATTTGGCGAGGAAACCGATTCCGGCGACCTGACCGGCAACGTCGTCGCCACGGCCGCGCCCGGCTTCACGGTCACGGAGCAGGCGCTGCGCGATGCGCTGTCACGTTTTTCGGGCACGATCGAGCAGATTCCGCCCATGTACTCGGCGCTCAAGCGCGACGGCAAGCCGCTGTACGAGTATGCGCGGCAGGGTATCGAGCTGGAGCGGCCGCCGCGCCAGGTCACGATTTACCGCATCGAGCTGCTGTCCCTGTCCGGGACGCAGGCAGAGATCGATGTCGCATGCAGTAAAGGCACGTACATCCGCACGCTGGCCCAGGACATCGGGCGCGCGCTGGGGTGCTATGCCCACCTGGCGGCGCTGCGGCGCACGCACGTCGGGCCGTTTTCGCTGGACCGCGCCGTCACGCTGGACGCCTTGCAGGCCATGCCAGACCCCAAGCAGGCATTGCTTGCATTGAACGAATTGCCGGAGGGCCTGCTGCCTTCCAAAACCTTAAAGGACTCGCTATGACTCGCGCCCTGCGCAACGTCGCCATCATTGCCCACGTGGACCACGGCAAGACCACCCTGGTCGACCAGCTGCTGCGCCAATCGGGCACCTTCCGCGAAAACCAGGCGCTGACCGAACGGGTCATGGACTCGAACGACCTGGAAAAGGAACGCGGCATCACCATTCTGGCCAAGAACTGCGCCGTCGAATACCAGGGCACGCACATCAACATCGTCGACACCCCGGGACACGCGGACTTCGGCGGTGAAGTCGAGCGCGTGCTGTCCATGGTGGACGGCGTGCTGCTGCTGGTCGATGCGGTCGAAGGCCCGATGCCCCAGACCATCTTCGTGACCCGCAAGGCGCTGGCCCTGGGCCTGAAGCCCATCGTCGTGGTCAACAAGGTCGACCGTCCGGGCGCGCGCACCGACTTCGTCATCAACGCCACGTTCGACCTGTTCGACAAGCTGGGCGCCACGGACGAGCAGCTGGACTTCCCGGTGGTGTACGCCTCGGGCCTGTCGGGCTATGCCGGCCTGACCCCCGACGTGCGCGAGGGTGACATGCGCCCGCTGTTCGACGCCATCCTGCAGCACGTGCCGCAGCGCGACGACGATCCCAACGCCCCGCTGCAGATGCAGATCATCTCGCTGGACTACAGCAGCTACGTGGGCAAGATCGGCGTCGGCCGCATCAACCGTGGCCGCATGCGTCCCGGCATGGAAATCGCCTACAAGTTCGGCCCCGAAGGCCAGGGCGGTCGTGGCCGCATCAACCAGGTGCTGAAGTTCCATGGCCTGGAGCGCGTGGTGGTGGATGAAGCCGAAGCCGGCGACATCGTGCTGATCAACGGCATCGAGGAAATCGGCATCGGTTCCACCGTGATGGATCCGGTGGCGCAGGAGCCGCTGCCGATGCTGCGCATCGACGAGCCCACGCTGACCATGAACTTCATGGTCAATACCTCGCCGCTGGCCGGCCGCGAAGGCAAGTTCGTGACCAGCCGCCAGCTGCGCGACCGCCTGGACCGCGAACTGAAGTCCAACGTGGCGCTGCGCGTGCGCGACACGGGCGACGACACCGTGTTCGAAGTGTCCGGTCGCGGCGAACTGCACCTGACCATCCTGCTGGAAACGATGCGCCGCGAAGGCTACGAGCTGGCCGTGTCGCGTCCGCGCGTGGTGTTCAAGGAAATCGATGGCGTCAAGTGCGAGCCGTTCGAGTCGCTGACCATCGACGTCGAAGACGCCCACCAGGGCGGCGTCATGGAAGAGCTGGGCCGCCGCAAGGGCGACCTGCAGGACATGCAGCCGGACGGCCGTGGCCGCACCCGCCTGGAATACCTGATCCCGGCCCGTGGCCTGATCGGCTTCCAGAACGAGTTCCTGACGCTGACGCGCGGCACGGGCCTGATGAGCCACATCTTCCACGAATACGCGCCCATCAAGGAAGGCTCGATCGGCGAGCGCCGCAACGGTGTGCTGATCAGCCAGGACAACGGCGACGCCGTGGCCTACGCGCTGTGGAAGCTGCAGGATCGCGGCCGCATGTTCGTGAACCCGGGCGAAGCGCTGTACGAAGGCATGATCATCGGCATCCACAGCCGCGACAACGACCTGGTCGTGAACCCGATCAAGGGCAAGCAGCTGACCAACGTGCGCGCCTCCGGCACGGACGAAGCGGTGCGCCTGGTGCCGCCGATCCAGATGTCGCTGGAATACGCCGTCGAATTCATCGACGACGACGAACTGGTCGAACTGACGCCCAAGTCGATCCGCCTGCGCAAGCGCTACCTGCAAGAGCACGAGCGCAAGCGCGCCGCCCGCGAATCGGCGGTGTAAGCATGGCGCGGGGCCCGGCCCCGCGATGCGCTTCCCGCGTCGGACGTGGACGAGAAAATGCCCCTTGATCGCTCAAGGGGCATTTTCTTTGGCCGGACAATCTGCTCGCAGACGGGCTCCGGGGGCCCGCGCCTCAGCCGTGCTGATGCCGGTATTCCTGCGTCCGGCCGCCATACCCATACGCCGCGGCGCGCGCATCGATCACGTGTACATACGAGCACTCGTGCAGCTCGCCCAGTATGCCCCGGAAGGCATCGTAGATATCCTGGATGTAGCGCGCCTTCTCCGCCTTGGTGTTGGTCTCGTCGGTGACGCTGATGTCCAGGTGGAAGGCGTTCCTGCCCAGTTCGGACAGCGCCTGCCCGCCGATGAACCATTGTTCATGAGGGATGTACTGCAGCGTGATGGCGATGACCGGCAGCTTCTTGCCCAGCACGGACTGCGTCAGGCCGGCGACGGATTCGACGACGCGGCGGCTGATGGCGGGATCTGGCTGGCCGGACAGGTGGACGACGATGTGGGGCATGGCAGGCTCCTTCAAGTGGAGGATCGGATCGGAAAGGCCGGATGGCTGGAGCCAGTCTAGGTGTCGCGTTGACATCGGAAAAGCGGGAATTTACGATCTTATCCATCGTTAAATCCGTTGGATAAGGACTGCCCATGGCCGGTTTCGATCTGGATCAGCTACGCACCCTGGTCGCCGTGCTGGATGCGGGCAGCCTGACCGCCGCCGCCCCGCGCGTGTTCCTGTCGCAATCCTCGGTCAGCGAGCAGATGCGCAAGCTGGAGGAGCGCGCCGGCCAGCCGCTGTTGTTGCGCGGCAAGAATGGCGTGACGGCGACGCCAGCGGGCCTGCGCCTGCTGGAACATGCCCGCGCCATCCTGGCGCTCAGCGACGCGGCCTATCGCGACCTGCGCGGCGTGCCCATGCGCGGCGAGCTGAACCTGTGCATCACTGATTATTTCCGTCCCGGCGATGTGGCGCGCATGCTGCGCCGGCTGAACGAGCAATATCCGCAGTTGCGGCTGTACGTCAGGATCATGAAGAGCGGCGAGATCGAGAGCGCCTATGCGCGTGGCGGCATCGACGTGGGCGTGTCCATGGTCGTCCAGGAGGACGGCGCGGCGGACGGAATCCCGGCAGGCGAGATGCTGCGGCGCGAACCCTTGATGTGGATGGCGGCGCAAGGCGCGCGGCCAGGATGCGACCCGCTGCCGCTGCTGGCCCTGCCCGAGACCTGTGCGTTGCGTCAGTACGCCGAGCGCACCCTGACCCGTGGCGGCATCGCCTATGCCGTGGCGCACGTGGCCTCAGGCGTGGCCGGCCTGCAACTGGCGCTGGCGGCGGGGTTGGGCGTGGCCTGCCTGAACGAGTCGGCGCTGGCGCTGGGCATCGCGCGGCTGGATGCGCCGGACCTGCCGGCGTTGCCGCAGGCGGCGTTCCGGGTGCTGCCTGCCCGGCCCGGCGAGGATGCCTTCGTCGCCAGGGCGCGCGAGGTAATCACGCAGGCCCTGCGCTGACACGACGCCGAAGCGGCGTCCAAGGGGCATCGAAGGGGCAGGTATGGGGCAGGCAAGGCCGCCGCGAGCGGCGGCCTGCCATGCGTCAAGCTGGCAGCGAGGGCGCGTAGCGCGCGTCGGCGTTGCTGACCTGGGCGTGGAATTCCGCCACCTTGCGCACGACCTTTTGCGGATCGTCCTCGATGATGAACAGGTTCAGGTCGTGGGCGCCGATCATGCCGTTGCTCAGCAGCTGCGCGCCCAGCCATTCGACCAGGCCGGACCAGTATTCGCTGCCCACCAGCACGATGGGCGCGGGCGGCACCTTGCCGGTCTGGATCAGCGTCAACGCTTCGAAGAGCTCGTCCAGGGTGCCGAAGCCGCCCGGCATCGCCACGTAGGCGAAGCTGTGCATGAAAAAGGTGGCCTTGCGCGAGAAGAAGTACTCGAATGACAGGCTGATGGTCTGGTATTCGTTGTTGTGGGCCTCGTGCGGCAGGCTGATGTTCAGCCCGATGCTGGTGCCGCCCGCTTCGAATGCGCCCTTGTTGGCCGCTTCCATGATGCCGGGGCCGCCCCCGGCGATGACGGCGAAACCGGCCTGCGCCAGGGCCTTGGAGATGGCGACGGTGGTTTCATAGTGCGGGGAGTTGCGACTGACGCGTGCGCTGCCGAAGACACTGACCGCGGGCCCGATGTGTGCGAGCTTTTCTGCCGCTGTCCGTATCTCTGACATAATCAGCGGAATTTGTTTGCCGGCGGGTGTACTCATATCTGCCTTTGTAACCATGAAAAAAACCTTATTGCTGGTCGACGGTTCAAGCTACTTGTACCGCGCTTTCCACGCTATGCCTGATTTGCGCAACGCGCAAGGCGAACCCACGGGTGCGCTCTACGGCGTGGTGAACATGCTGCGCAAGCTTGTATCTGACCATAAGGCAGAGTATGCCGCATGTATTTTCGATGCGCGCGGCAAGACCTTCCGGGACGACCTGTACCCGGACTACAAGTCCCACCGCCCGCCCATGCCCGAAGACCTGGCGGCGCAGATCGAGCCCATTCACCGCGCCGTGCGCGCGCTGGGCTGGCCGGTGCTGGCCATCGAGGGCGTCGAGGCCGACGACATCATCGGCACGCTGGCCTGCCGCGCGGCGGAGCAGGGCGTGGACACCATCGTCTCCACCGGCGACAAGGACCTGGCCCAGCTGGTCAACAGCCAGGTGACACTGGTCAACACGATGAGCGGCGAAGTGCTGAACGAGGCCGGCGTGCTGAACAAGTTCGGCGTGCCGCCGGATCGCATCGTCGACTACCTGATGCTGGTCGGCGACACCGTCGACAACGTGCCCGGCGTGACCAAGGTCGGCCCCAAGACGGCGGCCAAGTGGATTTCCGAGTACGGTTCGATCGACCAGCTGATCGCCGACGCCGACGGCGTCAAGGGCGTGGCCGGCAACAATCTGCGCGAAGCGATTCCGAACTTCCCGCTCACGCGCCAGCTGCTGACGGTGAAGTGCGACTGCGACCTGACCGGTCATGTCGAGAGCATCGAGGACCTGGCGCCGCGCGAGCGCGACGACGCCACCCTGGTCGAACTGTACGAGCGCTACGGTTTCCGCACCTGGCTGCGCGACCTGACCGGCGACGCCGAGCGCGTGCCGGCGGGCGATGCGCGCGTCGCCGCCGCGCCGCCCGTGGCGCCGGCGGAACAGGATTACCGCATCATCGCCGATTGGGACGCCTTCGACGCCTGGATGGCCAAGGTCGCCGAGGCGCCGCTGGTGGCGCTGGACACCGAAACCACCTCGCTGGATGAAATGCAGGCCCGGCTGGTGGGCCTGTCGATGGCGGTCGCGCCCGGCGTGGCCTGCTACATCCCGGTTGCGCATCGTGGGCCTGACGGCGCGGAACAATTGCCCAAGGACGAGGTGCTGGCGCGGCTCAAGCCCTGGCTTGAAGACGCCTCGCGGTCCAAGCTGCTGCACCACGCCAAGTACGACGCCCATGTGCTCGAGAACGAAGGCATCAAGCTGGCCGGCATCGCCGAGGACACCATGCTGCAGGCCTATGTGCTGGAATCGCACCGTGGCGTGGGCCTGAACGATCTGGCGCAGCGCTACCTGGGCCGCAGCGGCGTGTCATACGAAGACCTGTGCGGCAAGGGCGCCAAGCAGATCGGCTTCGACGAGGTCGCGGTCGACAAGGCCGGCCACTACGCCGCCGAGGACGCCGACTTCACGCTGCAGCTGCATCACGCGCTGCGGCCGCAGGTCGAGGCCGACGCCGGGCTGAACCGCATCTACCTGCTGGAAATGCAGGTGTCGGCGGTGCTGACCATCATCGAGCGCAACGGCGTCAAGGTGGACGCGGCCGAGCTGGGCCGCCAGAGCCACAAGCTGGGCCAGGAAATGCTGCAATTGGAGCAGAAGGCCTATGAACTGGCCGGGCAGCCCTTCAACCTGAATTCCCCCAAGCAGTTGGGCGAGATCCTGTTCGGCCGCATGCAACTGCCGGTGGTGCGCAAGACCGCCGGCGGCGCGCCGTCCACCGACGAGGAAGTGCTGACCAAGCTGGCGCAGGACTATCCGCTGCCGCAGGTGCTGCTGGAATACCGCGGCCTGTCCAAGCTGAAGTCCACCTATACCGACAAGCTGCCGCGCATGGTCAATCCGGCCACCGGGCGGGTGCACACGCATTATTCGCAGGCCGCGGTCATCACCGGCCGGCTGGCCTCGTCGGATCCCAACCTGCAGAACATCCCGGTGCGCACCGAGGCGGGCCGCCGCGTGCGCGAGGCCTTCATCGCCGAGAACGGCATGCTGCTGTCGGCCGACTATTCGCAGATCGAGCTGCGCATCATGGCGCACGTGTCCGACGACGCGAACCTGCAGCGCGCCTTCGCGGCGGGCGAGGACATCCACCGCGCCACGGCATCCGAGGTGTTCGGCGTGTCGCTGGATCAGGTCAGCTCCGAGCAGCGCCGCGCGGCCAAGGCCATCAACTTCGGCCTGATCTACGGCATGGGCGTGTTCGGCCTGGCGTCGAACCTGGGCATCACGCGCGACGCGGCGCAGGCTTATATCGACCGCTACTTCGCGCGCTATCCCGGCGTGGCGATGTACATGGAAGAGACGCGCCGGCTGGCTCGCGAGCAGGGCTATGTGGAAACCGTCTTCGGTCGCCGCCTGCAACTGCCCGAGATCCGCGGCGCTTCGGGCCCGCGCCGCCAGGGCGCGGAACGCACGGCCATCAACGCGCCCATGCAGGGCACGGCGGCGGACCTGATCAAGATGGCCATGGTGGCCGTGCAGGACTGGCTGCAGGCCGAGGGCATGCAGACCCGCATGATCATGCAGGTCCACGACGAACTGGTGCTGGAAGCGCCTGACGCCGAAATCGAGGCGGTGCGCGAGGCGCTGCCGCGCCTGATGTGCAACGTGGCCGAGCTGCGCGTGCCGTTGGTGGCCGAGGTGGGCGTGGGCAAGAACTGGGAGCAGGCGCACTAGCGCGCTCGCGCATTGCCGTCTCTCGAGCAGCGGAAATGGCCGCCCAAGGCGGCCATTTCCGCTTTTTGGAGTGCAACAATATAATGTTGCGCTTCCTCTCCTTCGATCCCCGTTCCCATGTTGCTGCTCTGGATCCTGCTTGCCACCGTCACCGGCGGACTGCTCGCCGTCGTGGTCGCCAGCTGGCTGGCCTACAAGGTCTTTTCGCAGTATCTGCACCACATGGTCAGTCTGTCGGTCGGCGTGCTGCTGTCGGTGGCGCTGCTGCACCTGCTGCCCGAGGCCTTCGAGTCCGGCGTGGCCGACGCACACGTCCTGTTCGGGCTGATGCTGGCCGCGCTGATCGGCTTCTTCGTGCTGGAGAAGATCGCGTTGCTGCGCCACAGCCATCATCATGAAGGCGATGGCCATCATCACCACAAGGGCCATGACCGCCACGAGGCGGGCCGGGGCGGCGTGATGATCCTGATCGGCAGCTCGCTGCACAACCTGTGCGACGGCGTGCTGGTGGCGGCGGCCTTCCTGACCGATCCGCTGCTGGGCGTGCTGACGGCGGCTTCCATCATCGTGCACGAGGTGCCGCACAAGCTGGGCGACTTCGTGGTGCTGCTGAACGCCGGGCTGGCGCGGCGGCGCGCCTTCTCTCTGATCCTGTTCACCAGCCTGTGTTCAGCCGTGGGCGGCATAATAGGGTTCTTCCTGCTGCAACAGGCCCAAGGCCTGGTGCCGTATGTGCTGGTGGTCGCCGCGAGCAGCTTCCTGTACATCTCGGTGGCCGACCTGATGCCGCAGATGCACGAGCGCGTGTCGCTCGCCGATGCCATCCCGCAACTGCTGCTGGTCGGCGTGGGCGTGGCGCTGATCTACAGCGTCACCACCTTGATGCATCATGGCCATGAGCACGATGCCGCGCCCCAGGGCGCGCCCGTTGTGGAGCACGGCCACCGCCATTGAGGCAGCCCGCGACCGTCCGGCGGCGCCCTTACAGGAGTACGCCATGAGCTTTTCCGCCGCCGCCGGCAAGATCGCCCCCACCGTCATTCACACCGACGCCGCCGGGCTGGCCCACGGCGATTTCCAGCTGCCCGTGGATGACGGCGCCATCGCCGCCTACTATGCCGCGCCCGCCGGCAGGCAGAACCTGCCCATCGTGCTGGTGGTGCAGGAGATCTTTGGCGTGCACGAGCACATCAAGGATCTGTGCCGTCGCCTGGCGCACGCCGGCTACCTGGCGGTGGCCGCCAACCTGTACGAGCGTCAGGGCGATGCATCCGCCTATACCGACATTCCCAAGCTGGTCGCCGAGCTGGTCAGCAAGGTGTCCGACGAACAGGTCTACGCCGATCTGGACGCCAGCCTGGCTTGGGCCGCCCGCAACGGCGGCGATCCGGCCCGCGTGGCGGTCACCGGCTTCTGCTGGGGCGGCCGCCTGACCTGGATGTATGCCGCGCACAACCCGGCCGTGAAGGCCGGCGTGGCCTGGTACGGCAAGCTCAGCGTCGGCCACGGCCCGCTCATCAAGCGCTACGCGCTGGACGTGGCGCAAGACCTGCGCGCCCCGGTCCTGGGCCTGTACGGCGGCCGCGACGCCAGCATTCCGCTGGCCGACGTCGACAGGATGAAGGCCAGCCTGGCCGCCGGCAGCGTAGCGGCGCGCCGCTCCGAGATCGTGGTCTACCCCGAGGCCGACCACGGCTTCCTGGCCGACTATCGCCCCAACTACAACGCCCAGGCCGCCCAGGACGGCTGGCGCCGCATGCTGGACTGGTTCCAGAACCACCTCTAATAGCCCGCAGGCAAGAACGCCCTCAGCGGGGCCGCGCGGAGCCGGCTTCGCCGGGCCGCAGCGGCGCCCCCTTGAGGGGGAGCGCGTAGCGCTCGGGGGTGGGGCTTATCCTTCCGGTCCGCTGCGGCGCCCCCTTGAGGGGAGCGCGCAGCGCTCGGGGCTGGGTCTACCCTTCAGACTCTCGCAGTCGGCTCGGCAGCAGCTCGCCGTGGCGGGCCAGCAGCGGGTAGGCCGCCGCGCCCACTAGGTGGGAGTTGATGCCCTTCATGTCGCGCAGGATGTCCAGGTACAGCGCGCCCACTTCGGCGGCGTCGACTTCGCCGGCCTTGATCCGTTGCAAATGCGCGTCCGAGGCCTGGGTCTCGATGCCGCGAAAGCGCGCCTTCTCGCCCGCCAGCGCGCGCGCTTGCCGCAGGTCGTCGTTGACGAACAGGGCGGCGGCCTGGCGCTGGTTGGCGATGAGCTGGCCCAGCGTGTCTTCCAGGCTGGCGCGCTGTTCGGCCGAGAAGACCCAGCCTTGCTTGCGCAGCTTGGCGACATGGCCGAGCAGGCCGTGGTGGGCGATGTCGCCGGCATGGCCGACGTTGCTGATGAAGGCCAGGATGTCGTCCATGCGCTGCAGGTCTTCGCGCGTCATGTTCTCCTGGTCTAGCGTGGCCAGGTAGGTGGTGATGGCGTTCTCCAGCTTGTCCAGCGCGCCGTCCAGCTGGCGCGCCTGCACCATGCGGTGGCGGTTGTCGCGCTTGAAGCCGGCGCGCGCATACAGCAGCAGGGTCTGCAGCATGTCGGCCATCCGCAGCGCCTCGCGCGCCGCGTTGCCCAGGGCCACGGCCGGCACGTCGTGGGCCCATTCGTCCAGGTACTGCGGTCGCGACGGATCGTTCGGGTCGGCGCGCTTGGGCAGCCAGCGCGTGAGCAGGGCGGCGTAAGGCGCGAGCACGGGCAGGAACACCAGCGCGATCACGGCGTTGAACAGCGTGTGGAAGTTGGCCACGGCGCGGGCCGGATCGGCTTCCAGCAGGTTCATCAGCGGCTGCACCAGCGGCAGCGCGACCAGCCCGGCCAGCACGCCCAGCGCGCGCGTCAGCAGATTGCCCAGCGGCAGCCGGCGGGCGGCCGGATCATCGCCGGTGACGCCCTCGATCATGGGATTGATGGCGGTGCCCAGGTTGGCGCCCAGCACCAGCGCGAAGGCCACGTGCGGCGCCACCATGTGATGGCTGGCCAGCGACATGACCAGCACCACCACGGCCACGCTGGAGTGCGCGGCCCAGGTGAAGATCGCCGACAGCAGCACGGCCACCACCGGCTGGGTGGACAAGGCTTCCAGCACCATGCCCAGCATGGGCGCGCTCTGGAACGGCTCGAACAGCTGCACCAGCTGGTGCAGCGACAGCAGCAGCAGGCCCAGGCCGATGAAGACGCGGCCCAGGTCGCGGGTGCGGCCGGGCGGGTAGCGACGGAACATCCAGACGCCGGCCAGGATCAGGATGGGCGCCAGCGAGGTCAGGTCGAAGGACAGCAGCTGGACGATCAGGGTGGTGCCGACGTTGGCGCCCAGCATGGCGGCCAGGGCCGGGACCAGGCCGACCACGCCGCCGGCGGCGAAGCCGGTGATCATCAGGCCGGTTGCGGTGCTGCTCTGCAGCGCCGCGGTGATGCCCAGGCCGGCGGCGAAGGCCCGCAGGCGGGTGCCCAGCGCACGCCCCAGGGCAGCGCCCAGGGCCGCGCCGAAGGCGCGCTGCACACCGGTCTGGACCATGTGCACGCCCCAGAGCAGCAGGGCGACGTAGCCGGCGAAGTCGAGCAAGGTGATGAGTGCGGACATCCTGGCGTGTTCTTTCTATGACAAGTAATAATTTTGTAATGATCGCATGCCCGGCGCCTGCCGGGGCAAACCGTCCCTGATAGAGCATACGCCCGCCAGGGCCATGCTGCCCGCCGGCGGGGCTTGCGCGTATCATTGCCGCATCTTCTAGATTGCATTGGGGTGTGGGGTGGCAGTTTCCGTATTCGATCTGTTCAAGATAGGCATAGGCCCGTCCAGCTCCCACACCGTGGGGCCGATGCGGGCGGCGCTGCTGTTCGCCCAGGGCCTGGAACGCGACGGCCTGATGGCGCGCGTGGCTTCGGTGCGGGCCGAGCTGTACGGTTCGCTGGGCGCCACCGGCAAGGGGCACGGCACCGACAAGGGCGTGCTGCTGGGCCTGATGGGCGAAGCGCCCGACACGGTGGACCCGGCCGCCATCGCCGGCCTGCTGGCCTCGGTGCGCAGCAGCCGCCAGCTGTCGTTGCTCGGACGCCACACCGTACCCTTCATCGAGAAGGAACACATGATGTTCTACCGGCGCGAAGCGCTGGCCGAGCATCCCAACGGCATGAAGTTCCACGCCTACGACGCCGAGGGCGAGTCGCTGCGCGAGTCGCGCTACCTGTCCGTGGGCGGCGGTTTCGTGGTCACGGCCGGCGCGTCCAACAGCCAGGTCATCGCCGCCCATGACCAGCTGCCGTTTCCGTTCCGCACCGGCCGCGAGCTGCTGACCATGTGCAAGGAAAGCGGGCTGACGGTGGCCCAGCTGATGATGAAGAACGAACTGACCTGGCGTGACGAGGCCGAGGTCAACGGCGGCCTGGATCGTATCTGGCAGGTCATGCAGGACTGCGTGGCGCGCGGCTGCGGCATCAATTACCCCGAGGCCGATGGCGAGCTGCCCGGCCCGCTGCGGGTGCGTCGCCGCGCCCCCGAGCTGTACCGCAACCTGACCCAGCGCGCCGAGCGCACGCTGTCGGATCCGCTGTCGGTGATGGACTGGGTCAACCTGTACGCCATGGCCGTCAACGAGGAAAACGCCGCCGGCGGCCGCGTGGTCACGGCGCCGACCAACGGCGCGGCCGGCATCATCCCGGCCGTGCTGCACTATTACGACCGCTTCATTCCCGGCTCGAACCGCGAGGGCGTGCGCGCCTTCCTGCTGACCGCCGCGGCGGTGGGCCTGCTGTACAAGTACAACGCCTCGCTGTCCGGCGCCGAAGTCGGCTGCCAGGGCGAGGTCGGCGTGGCCTGTTCCATGGCGGCGGGCGGTCTGGCCGCGGCGCTGGGCGGCACGGTCGAGCAGGTCGAGAACGCGGCCGAGATCGGCATGGAGCACAACCTGGGCCTGACCTGCGATCCCGTCGGCGGGCTGGTGCAGATTCCCTGTATCGAACGCAACGCCATGGCCTCGGTCAAGGCGGTCAACGCCGCCCGCATGGCGCTGCGTGGCGACGGTCAGCACTACGTGTCGCTGGACTCGGTCATCAAGACCATGCGCGAGACCGGAGCCGACATGAAGACCAAGTACAAGGAAACCGCGCGCGGGGGGCTGGCGGTCAACATCGTCGAGTGCTGAGGCATGGCGAGCGGCAAGGGAACGGGTTCCGTCACGGTCGATGATGTGGCAGCCCAGGCGGGCGTGTCCATCAAGACCGTGTCGCGCGTGCTCAACAACGAGCCGAACACCAGCGAGAAGACGCGCGCCAAGGTTATGGCCGCGATCGAGCTGCTGAAGTACCAGCCCAATCCATCCGCGCGCCGGCTGGCCAGCAAGCGCTCCGACCTCATCATGCTGGTGTACGACAATCCCAGCGATAACTACCTGATCAACATCCAGCAGGGGGCGCTGGACGCGTGCCGGCGCTATTTCTACAGCCTGCTGCTGCAGCCCTGCGACTACCGCGCCGAGGGCCTGGCCGAGCAGATCGCGCAGGCGGCGCGCCAGCGCGCCTGCGCCGGCGTGGTGCTGACGCCGCCGGTGTCCGACGTGCCGGCGCTGATCGACGCGCTGGACCGAGGCGACATGCCCTATGTGCGGCTGGCGCCCAGCTATCCGAGCGTGAAAGGGTTGGAAGTCAGCACCGACGACCGTTCCGCCGCGCGCGACATGACCCGTTATCTGATCGGCCTGGGGCATCGACGCATCGGCTTCGTCGCTGGCCATCCGGACCACGGCGCCGCCCACGAGCGCCTGCGCGGCTATTGCGATGCGCTGGCCGAGGGGGGATTGCAAGTCGACGACAGCCTGGTCGAGCAGGGCCTGCATTCCTTTGATTCCGGCGTGCATTGCGGCGATCGGCTGCTGGATCGCGCCGACCGGCCCAGCGCCATTTTCGCCGGCAACGACGACATGGCGGCGGGCGTGCTGTACGCGGCGCATGCGCGCGGCATCAAGGTGCCCGACGAATTGTCGGTGGCCGGCTACGACGACACGCCCTTGTCCCGCCAGACCTGGCCCAAGCTGACCACCTTGCGCCAGCCGATCCGCGACATGGCCTACGCGGCCGTGGAACAGCTGGTCTCGCGCGAACCGCAGGCGCGGGTGCGCACGCTGGGCTACGAGATCGTTGTGCGCGATTCGACGCGGGCGCTGGGCTGAGTCCGCCGGCGCGCCGCGCCCGACGCGGACCTCGACGCAGCGCGAGCTGTCAGGGCGCGGCGCGCAGCCGTTCCTGCACGTCGTCTTGCGGGTCGTAGCCGATGCTGGCGCGTCCGCCAGCGACATCCCAGGCGCTGCCCCGGTTGGCGGAGACTCCGTTGACGATGACGCTGCCGCCTTCCCAGTTGGACGAGTCGGCCGTCAGCGCGGCGATCAGCAGCCGTTCCAGGTCGCCGTTGGACAGCCACATGTCGCGGAACCAGGTCAGGGCGCGGCGGCTGGGTTCATCCAGCGCGCCGTCCGCGGGCGCGCGCTGGTGCGCCACGCCGGAATAGGTGATGTCGCGCGGGTCGTTGCCGTCGGGCAGGATCCAGCCGATGCGCGCCGCTACCGTCGACAGGCGGCCTTCGGTCACGGCCGAATAGGCGCGGCACAGGCGCTCTCCCATCACCTTGGAGGTGCCGTAGGCCAGCGAATGCACATCGCGCTGGCCATCGAACCAGCGCGTGCCGGGCGCCGGCTCGGTCTGCGCGGTGAGCTTGCCGGGGCCCATGCGCGCGGCCAGCGGCTGGTCCTTGTAGCCACCCATGGCATGGTTCGACGATGAGAACACCAGCCGGCGCGCGCCATGCGTGGCCGCCGCCGTCAGCACGTTCAGCGTCATGTTGTAGGAGCCCAGCGCCTCTTCCCAGCTGGCGTCGGGCGTGGAATGGCGGGCGGCCAGGTGCAGCACGGCGTCGACGCCCTCGAAATGGCGGGTCCATGCGCCATCGGGATCCTCGAGATCGGCGGCGACCAGCGTCAGGCGTTCGCGCAGCTCGGGCCCGAACAGGGTGTCGTCCGCGTGCAGGTCGATGCCGACCAGGTGTTCGCACCAGACCTGGCGCGCCAGGATGGCCAGGGCCTTGCGGCCGATCTGGCCGGTGGCGCCGGTGACGACGATGCGGGCGGGAGGAAGGGATGCAGTCACGTTGAGGGTTTCCGGTTCAGGGCAGCAGGGGGCACAGGCTGACGGGCGAGCGCAGCGCGAAGGACGCGCCGGCGCGTTCGGGCATGCCGGTGACGGGGTCGATGCGCAATGCGCGGATGAGATGGTCGTCCTGCGATGCGATCAGCAGGAAGGCGCCGTCGGGCGTGAAGGCGATGTCGCGCGGCGTGCGCCCGCCGGCGGGGAAGTGGCCCAGCGGCTCCAGCCAGGGCGCGTCGCGTCGCAGGCGGAAGGCGGCGATGCTGTCGTGGCCGCGGTTGGAGACCATCAGCAGCCTGCCGTTCGGGTGCAGCCGGAGCGCCGCGGCCCAACTGGCGCCGGTCCAGCCGGGCGGCAGCGTGCTGGCGTGCGCCAGTTCGCGGGGCGGGGTTCGCGCATCCTCGGCCTGCCCGTAGACGCTGAGCGTATTGGACAGCTCATTGACCGCGACGATCAGCGCGCCGGCCAGGACCAGATGGCGCGGCCCCGAGCCGGGCCGCGCACGCAGCGTCCAGTCGGGCTCCGGCGCCAGGCCGTCGGCCTGCACGCGATGGCGGACGATCGCGTCGGTGCCCAGGTCGCACAGGTACACATGCGCGCCGGCGGCATCGGGCATCGCGAAATGCGCGTGCGGGCCGTCCTGGCGGTCGGCGCGCGGCCCCGAGCCCTGGCGCCTGAGGGCCTGCGGCTCGCCGTCGGGCAGGCCCTTGTCGTCCAGCGCGTAGCACAGCAGTTCGCCCGAGCTGTAGTTCGAGACGTACAACTGGCGCGCCACCGGATTCACGCTGACGTGGCAGGGGTCGGCGCCCGGCACGGCGGCGCGGCCGATGGGGCGCAGGCGCGCGCCGCCGTCCTCGATGGCGCTGATGTCCAGTGCCGCGTCGCGGCTGCGTTCGCTGACGCTGTAGAGCCGGTCGCCCCATGCGCACAGGTAGGAAGGATTGACCGGGCCGGCCAGGATCTGGCGTTCGCGGAACGTGGCGGATTCGCCGTCGAATTCCAGCAGGTGTATGCCCAGGCCGCGTCCCTGCACATGGGGCAGGATTTCCGTATAGGTGCCTACCGCCAGCAGGCAGCTGCCCGGCGCGGAGGAATGTTGGGATTTATGCACGTTCGGACCTCGTCGCTACGTCTATCCAGACCGCCAGCACCAGCACGGCGCCCTTGACGATCATTTGCCAGGAAGTATCCACGTTCATCTGCTGCATGCCGTTGTCCAGGCTGGCCATGACCAGCGCGCCGATCAGCGCGCCGTACACGGTGCCCGAGCCGCCGCGCATGGACGTGCCGCCGATGAAGCAGGCGGCGATGGCGTCCAGCTCGCCGCCCACGCCGGCCGACGGCGAGCCCGCCGCCGCGCGCGCCGTGGTGACGATGCCGGCGAATGCGCACATCAGGCCCATCAGCATGAACACCATCAGTTTCACGCGTTTGACGTTCACGCCGGACAGCCGGCTGGCCTCGACGTTGCCGCCCACCGCGTAGACGTGGCGGCCGAACACCGTCTGGCTGGTGATCCATGAGAATACGCCAAGCAGCGCCAGCAGGATGAGCACCGGCAACGGCACGCCGTGGGCCTGGTTCAGCACCAGCACGAAGCCCGCGGCCGTGGCGGCGATCGCGCCGACCTTGAGTCCGTCGGCCCAGGCCGGCGCCAGCGCCAGTCCCAGCCGGCGACGCTGGCGCCGGCGCGACAGGGCCAGGCCGCAGGCCAGCGCGATGATCAGCGCCACCATCAACCAGGACAGCGCCGGCGGCACGAAGGCCTGGGCGATGGCGCCCAGATCGTCGGGCACGGGGGCGATGGTGACGCTGTCCGTGCTCAGCTGCAGCAGTCCGCGATAGGCCAGCATGCCGCCCAGGCCGACGATGAAGGACGGCACGCGCAGCCGCGTCGTGAGGCAGCCGTTGACCAGGCCCAGCGCGGCGCCGGCGGCCAGCACGGCGGCCACCGCCAGCCAGGTGTTCCAGCCCAGGTTCACCGTCAGGATGGCGGCCAGGCCGCCCAGCAGGCCCAGCAGCGATCCCACCGACAGGTCGATCTCGCCGGCGATGATGACCAGCACCATGCCGCAGGCCAGCATGCCGGTGACCGACATCTGCAGGAACAGGTTGGAGATGCTGTTGGGGCGCAGGAAGGTGCCGCCGGTCTGGTGCCAGAAGAACAGCCAGATCAGCGCCAGGGCCAGCACCATCGCCAGCAGCTTGTGGCGGGCGAAGAGCTGGCGCAGGGGCTGGCGCGCGGCCTTGGGGCGGGGTTCGGCATAGGAAGAGGCGAGGGTCTGCTTCATGGCGTTCAGGCGGCGTGCCGCAGCGGTTCGGTGTTCAGGGCGGCGGCCAGCACGCGTTCCTGCGTCAGGCCCTGGATGGGGAATTCGGCGGCGACGCGGCCGGCGTTCATGACCAGCACGCGGTCGCTCATGCCCAGAATCTCGGGCAGCTCGGAGGACACCATGACGATGGCCACGCCGCGGTCGGCCAGATCGAAGATCAGCTTGTAGATGTCGTACTTGGCGCCGATGTCCACGCCGCGCGTCGGCTCGTCCAGGATCAGCACCCGGGGGTTCTTCAGCGCCATCTTCGCCAGCACCACCTTCTGCTGGTTGCCGCCGGACAGGCTGGCCACGGGCAGGCCGGGGCTCGCGGTCTTGATGCGCAGGCGCGCGATCTCGCGCTCGACCGCGGCCAGTTCCGACTGCGCGTCGACGCGGGTCGCGCGCGCGTGGTCGGCCAGGGTCGCCAGCGTGATGTTCTCGGCCACGCTCATCTGCGGCACGATGCCATGGCGCTTACGGTCCTCCGGCACTAGGCAGATGCCCTGCGCGATGGCGTCGGCCGGCGAGCCGATGCGCACGGGGCGGCCCTGCACCCAGACCTGCGCCTCGCTGCGGCCGGCATAGGCGCCGTAGATCGCGGACACGAGTTCGGTGCGGCCCGCGCCCACCAGGCCGGCGATGCCCAGGATCTCGCCGGCGCGCACCTGCAGGCCGGCATCGTCCACCCGCTTGCGGCGCGGGTTGGTGACGTCCCAGCAGGTCACGCCGCGCGCTTCCAGCACCACCTCGCCGGGCTGGCGCTCGGTGCGGGGAAAGCGCGAGGTCAGTTCCCGGCCCACCATCAGGCCGATGATGCCGTTCTCGTCCAGCGCCGCCGCCGGCCGGGTGGCGACATGCTCGCCGTCGCGGATCACGGTGATGGTGTCGCAGACCCGCTTGACCTCGTCGAGCTTGTGCGAGATGTAGATGCAGGCCACGCCGGCGCGCTTCAGGTCCTCGATGATCGCCAGCAGCACCTCGATCTCCTTGGCGCTGAGGGAGGACGTGGGCTCGTCGAAGATCAGCAGGCGCGCCTGCTTGGCCAGGGCGCGGGCGATCTCGAACAGCTGCTGATGGCCGTTGCCATAGTGCATCACTGGCGCGCCCACGTTGACGTCGTCCAGCTTGAGCCGCGCCAGCAGCTCGGCCGCGCGGCGGTGCATGGCCGGGTAGTCCATGCGCCCGCCAGGCAGCTTCAGCTCATTGCCGAGGAAGATGTTCTCGGTCACGCTCAGCTCCTGCACCAGCATCAGCTCCTGGTGCAGGATGACGATGCCGGCGCGCTCGCTGTCGCGGGTGGAACGCGAGCGCAGCTCGCGGCCTTCCCAGAGGATCTGGCCTTCGTAGCTGCCGTGCGGATAGACGCCCGACAGCACTTTCATCAGCGTGGACTTGCCGGCGCCGTTCTCGCCGCACAGGCCCAGGCATTCGCCCGGCCGCACGGCCAGGCTGACGCCGGACAGCGCGCGCACGCCCGAGAATTCCTTGACGATGCCGCGCATTTCAAACAGGGGCTGCTGTTCCATCACCCATCTCCTGTCGCGGCTACTTGCCCGCGATCTGTTCCGCCGTATAGAACCCGTCCTTGACCAGGATGTCCAGGTTGTCGCGCGTCAGCAGCGTGGGCTTGAGCAGGATGCTGTCCACCTGGCCCTTGCCGTTGTCGAGCTTGGCGTTGAACGCGGGCTGCTTGCCCTGCACCAGTTCCACGGCCACCTGCGCGGCGGTACTGGCGATGCTCTTGAGCGGTTTGTAGATGGTCATGGTCTGCGTGCCCGCCGCCACGCGGCGCACGCCCGCCAGGTCGGCGTCCTGGCCCGACACCGCGACCTTGCCGGCCAGCTTCTGGCTGGTCAGCGCCTGGATCGCGCCGCCGGCCGTGCCGTCGTTCGAGGCGACGATGGCCTGGATGTTGTTGCTATTGGCGTTCAGCGCGTTCTCGATGATGGCCTGGGCCTTGGACGGATCCCATTCCGGCGTCCATTGCTCGCCCACGATCTTGATGTCGCCCTTGTCCGCCAGTGGCTTGAGCACGTTCATCTGTCCTTCGCGGAACAGGCGAGCGTTGTTGTCGGTGGAGGCGCCGCCCAGCAGGTAGTAATTGCCCTTGGGCACCACGTCGATCACGCCCTGCGCCTGCATTTCGCCGACCTTGACGTTGTCGAACGAGACATAGGCGTCCAGCGGCGCGCCCAGGATCAGGCGGTCGTAGGCGATGACCTTGATGCCGCTCTTGCGTGCCTTGGCGATCACGTTGCTCAGCACCTTGGAATTGAAGGGCACGATCACCAGCGCGTCCACGCCCTCGGCGATCAGGTTCTCCAGCTGTGCGATCTGGCGCGCCTCGTTGGCGTTGGCGGATTGCACGCTGACCTTGGCGCCCAGGGCGGTCGCGGCCTGCACGAAGTAATCGCGGTCGCGGGTCCAGCGCTCGACGCGCAGGTCGTCGATGGAAAAGCCGATCACGGGCGCTTCCTTGCTGGCGTGGGCGGCGGCGCCGGCGTACAGGGCGGCGGGCAGCGCCAGGGCGCAGGCCAGCAGGCGGCGGAAAGATAGGGTCATGTCTGTCTCCTCGTTGCGCTCAGAAGGTGATGCCGGTCTTCAGCCCGATGATGAAGGCGTCGTGGTTGCTGGACGTGCCACCCGGATGTCGGATGTACTGCAGGTTGGGCCGCAGGTAGATGGACGGAACCGGCGACCAGCTGTAGTAGGCCTCGGCCACGTACTCATAGCCGTCGCCCACCGTGGTTCGCGTGTCCAGCCGCTGGTCCTGCTGCCTCACGTAGCGCGCGTAGCGGCCATTGTTGTGGGTTGCGCCGATGGCCACGCCGACCACGTCGCGCGGCTGCCCGAAAGGCCCTTTGTACTGCAGGCCCAGCGCGAGCTGGTGATCCTGCGCCGCGGTGGCACGGTCGGCCTGCGAGAAGTTCAGGAACACCGAGGCGCCGCGCGCGCCGGCGGCGCCGCTGACCTGCTGCTCGAAGTTCAGGTAGAAGCCATACTGGCCGTTGCGTTCGCGCGGCGCCAGCCCGGTGAGGCCGCGCGCGTCGCCGTTCACGTCCTGGTACAGATCCTTGCCCTGCGAGGTGTTGTACCAGGCGCCGAACTTGTAGGAGCCGGGCAGTCCGTTCCAGGACGGCAGCACGCCGAATTCCAGCGGGATCAGCGCGCCGGTGGTGCCGCCGGGATTGTCCAGCGACAGCCCGTGGCGGCGGGCGTAGCCGTCGTCCACGTACTTCGGGTTGACCTGATAGACGCCGGCCTGCAGATAGGTCTGTTCCGACGTGCTGACCTTCAGGCGCGTGGCCCACTGGCTGGTTGGCCAGTTGACCCAGTAGCTGCCCACCAGATTGCCGGGCTGCGAGCCGCAGAAGGTCAGGTTCTGGAAGTCGCAGGAGAAGCTTGCGAAATCCTCGCCTACCGTCATGCGGCCGAATTTCCATTGCACCCGGTTGTCCAGGAAGGACTGGTTGAGCCAGAACTGCGTCATGTGCCAGGTTTGGCCACGGCCGTAGACCTCCTGGATCAGCATGTTGTTGCCGATGCCGGCGTCGGCGCCCAGATTGCGGCCGTTGCGGTCGGTGATGGTCATCTGGAAGGTGCCGCCGCGCCAGCCCCAGAGCTTGTCCAGGTTCAGCGTGGCGCCGAAGACCCACTGGTCGGTGTAGCGGGTCAGCTTGTCCTTGCCGCCGCTGAAATTGTGCGCGGCCTCGCCGGTATAGCCGAGGTTGAGGTCGATGCCGCGCTCGGACAGGCTGGTGCGCAGGCCGCCCCAGTCGCCGAACAGGTGCGGGCTGGTGGTGATGTCATACGCCTGGGCCGCGCCGGCGGCGCTCAACAGGCCGGCCATGAGCAGCGGCCGGAGGAAGGGCAGGCGCATGGGGGAGCGATGCCGGAGGCGCGCGCCAGCGCCGTCCGCTGCCGGGGGGCAGGGAGGTGTTGCCATGACTTGTCTCCTGTCGCCGCGTGCCGCGGGTGGGCGGGTCGGCTTGTATGTCGTTGGCCGACGGCTTGTCGGCGAAGCTAGTTTCAGTGTAATTGACAGCGCTGTCAATTCACTTGGCACCTAGGGATTTCGCTAGGAACGGGGCAGGGGACCTTCGGCGCCGCAAGGGCTGGATGCGTGCGTATCGCAGGCGCGCCGTGGCTTGCGGGCAGGAAAAAGCCCGCTTGCGCGGGCTTTTTTTCTGTGGACCATCAGCGCCCTCGCGGGCGCCGGAATCAGGCCGGACGGGCTTGCTGCAGCGCCGCGATGCGGGCCGGGATCGGCGGGTGCGAGGCGAACATCGCGGCCAGGCCGCCCTTGCCGGTGATGCCCGAGGCCTCGAAGGACTTGGGCAGTTCGCCGGCTTCGACGCCGCCCAGGCGGGCCAGGGCGCGGATCATGGGTTCGCGGGCGCCCATCAGGTGGGCCGAGCCGGCATCGGCGCGGTATTCGCGCTGGCGCGAGAACCAGGCGACGATGATCGACGCCAGGATGCCGAAAATGATCTCACAGACCAGCACGGTGACGTAGTAGCCGATGCCCATGCCGCGCTCGTTCTTGAGCACGACGCGGTCGATGAAGTAGCCGACCACGCGCGCCAGGAACACCACGAAGGTGTTGACCACGCCCTGGATCAGGGTCAGCGTGACCATGTCGCCGTTGGCGATGTGGGCCACTTCGTGGGCCAGCACGGCGGCGACTTCCTCTTCGGTCATGCTTTCCAGCAGACCGGTGGATACCGCGACCAGCGAGTCGTTCTTGAACGCGCCGGTGGCGAAGGCGTTCGGCGCGCCTTCGTAGATGGCGACTTCGGGACGGCCGATGCCGGCGCGATCGGCCAGTTGGTGCACGGTATCGAGCAGCCAGGCCTCGCGCTGATTGCGCGGGGCGTTCGGATCCAGCACTTGCGCGCCGGTGCTCCATTTGGCCATGGGCTTGCTGATGAGCAGCGAGATGATCGCGCCGGTGAAGCCGACGACGACCGAGAACACCAACAGCGCCTGCAGGTTCAGGCCCTGCGCGGTGATGTATCTGTCCACCCCGAGGATGCGCAGCGTGGCCGACAGGACCAGCATCACAGCCAGGTTGGTGATGACGAACAAGACGATGCGTTTCATGCTTTTTATGTTCCTCTGCGAGCAGGATAGTTCGGCTTGGACTGCAAGGCGGGCCGCCAGTTCCCCGACCGCCGGCGCCGCCTCCGGTGACGGGGAGTATAGTATCGCTTTCCCTCGGTTCCCTTCACTTTTTACCTAGCGCAGGTCCCCATGCAGGCTCTCTGGATGTTGGTGGCGTCAGCCATGTTCGCCATCATGGGGTCGTTCGTGAAGCTCGGCACCGAGCACGGCGCGTCGCTGCCGCTGGTGGTGCTGTTCCGCGGCCTGCCTTCGGTCATCCTGCTGCTGATCTGGGCGCGCGCCGGACGCCAGTCCATCGTGCCCACCAGCTGGAAGCTGCACCTGTGGCGCAACCTGTCCGGCGTCACCTCGATGTGGCTGGGCTTCTATGCCATCGCCCACCTGCCGCTGGCCACCGCCACCAGCCTGAACTACACCGCGCCGCTGTTCATCGCCTGCTGGATGCTGGGCTGGGGCGGCGCGCAGCGCGACGCCGTGCGCATCACCGCCGTGGCGCTGGGCTTCCTGGGCGTGATCGCCGTGCTGCGTCCCAGCATCAACGACGACCAATGGCTGGCGGCGCTGCTGGGGCTGACGGCCGGCGCGATGTCGGCCGTCGCCATGATGCAGATCCGTCAGCTCGGCCGCATCGGCGAGCCCGAATGGCGCACGGTGCTGTTCTTTTCCGTGGCGGTCTGTCTGTCCAGCGCCGCCGGCCTGGGCTTCGACGGCTGGGGCCAGGCCGACTGGCCCGGCTATGCCGCACTGGTGGGCGTGGGCGTGGCCGGCCTGTTCGGCCAGCTGGCGATGACGCGGGCCTTCGGCCTGGGCTCGGCGCTGCTGACCGCCGCCCTGCAGTACTCCACCATCATTTTCGCGGCGCTGCTGGGCATGGGCCTGTGGGGCGACCGCCTGGACGGCCTGGCCTGGGCCGGCATGGCGCTGATCATCTTCGCCGGACTGCTGTCGGTCTGGCGCACCATGCGCGATCCCAAACCGGCCTGAGTCCCGGCCGTCCATCCGAATTCAGCAAGAGGAGTCCGACCGATGACGATGACCCTGATTTCCGCCGCCGAACTGGCCGAGCGCCTGGGCGGCGCCGACCTGCGCGTGTTCGACGTGCGCCACGACCTGATGAACCATGCCGCCGGCCGCCAGGCCTATGAGGCCGGCCATATCGCCGGCGCCCGCTACCTCGATCACGAGACCGAGCTGGCCGCCCCCCGCACGGGCAAGAACGGCCGCCACCCGCTGCCGTCGCGCGCGGAATTCGGCGCGCTGATGGCCGCTCACGGCGTCACGCCGCAGACCCTGGTGGTGGCCTATGACGCCAGCGGCGGCATGTACGCCGCCCATCTGTGGTGGATGCTGCGCTGGCTGGGCCATGAGCGCGTGGCGGTGCTGGACGGCGGCTGGCAGGCCTGGACCGCGGCCGGCCTGCCCGTTTCGACCGAGCCGGGCGTGGCGGCGCGGCCGGGCCAGCCCGTCGAGCCGGGCGCGTCGCTGGCCGCGACGGTGGATGCCGCCACGGTGCTGGCCAATATCGCCCAGCCCGCCTTTACCGTGATCGACGCGCGCGCCGCCAACCGCTATCGCGGCGAGGTCGAACCCATGGACCCGGTGGCCGGCCACATCCCGGGCGCGCTGAACCGCCCCAACGGCGAGAACCTGCGGACCGACGGCCGCTTCAAGGCGCCGGAGCAGCTGCGCGCCGAGTTCACGGCGCTGCTGGCGGGCCGCGATCCGGCCGCCATCGTGCATCAGTGCGGCTCGGGCATCACCGCCTGCCACAATCTGCTGTCCATGGAAATCGCCGGCCTGTCCGGTTCGCGCCTGTATCCGGGCTCGTGGAGCGAGTGGTGCAGCGACCCGTCGCGTCCGGTGGCCACGGGCGCCGTGGCCTGAGGGCGGGGCGCCGGTCCTTGCCGGCCGGCATGAAAGAGAAAAGCCAGGGCGATGCCCTGGCTTTTTTTTGCTGCGTCCGGCCGGTCTTGCAGAGCGCCGACGCCGACCCGGGCGCGAGGCAGGCGCGGTTTTCTAGTGGATCGCCGCCAGCTTCGCCCGCGTCGACACGCTCTCGGCGATCTCCAGGTAATGCTCCAGCGAGGGCGTGATCAGCCCCGGCACCTTGGCCATGTCGTCCCAGCGTCTCAGCCGAATCGCATCCGGCGCGCCCGGCAGGCTGGCGAAATCCAGCGCCTGGCCCGCATCGAAGCTGCCCCCCTGAAGCGCCAGGCTGCGCTTCGAGTCCTCCGAGAGCGACGCTTCATAGTGGGGCTCCAGATAGCAGAGGTAGCGCTTGGCCTCGACGTGCAGCCGGATCGGCTCCAGCACGCCCGGGCCGAACAGGCCGCGCAGGAAGGGCAGCACGAAGTACTGGTGCTTGTCGTCCAGGCCGCGCAGCGTGGGCGTGCCGGGCCGGTCGGCGATCAGGTGCCCCAGGTCGTGCAGCAGGCAGGCGGTGATCAGTTCGGGGCCGGCGTGGTGGCGCTCGGCCAGCGCGGCGGTCTGCAGCGCGTGGCGCAGGTGGCTGACGGACTCGCCGTCGTAGGAGCGATGTCCGCGTTCAAGGAACAGCTGCTCGATGTCTTGCAAGGTCAAGGCCATGGTTGTCTCCTGAGTGGCCGCAAGGGGGAAGCGCTCGACGGCCGGGCTCAGCCGGCGGCAGGCGCCATCTCCAGAAAGCGCGCGATCAGCTGCACCGGTTGGCGCTCGCGCAGGCAGTACAGGTATTCGTGCATCACGATCTCGGCGCCCTCGATGTCGAGGGCGGCCAGGTCCGGATGGGAAGGGATTTCGCGCGAGGGGATCAGGCTGATCCCCAGGTCGCTCAGGATGGCCTGCCGGATCGACTCGCGGCTGCCGATCTCCAGCGTGCGGCGCACGCTGACGCCGGCCTGTCGCAGCGCTTCCTCGGTGAGCTGGCGCGTCATCGAGCCGGGCTCGCGCAACAGCAGGGCGTGTTCGGACAGGTCGGCCAGCGACACACGGCCGCGCCGCGCCAGCGGGTGGTCGCGGTGCGTGACCACGCGAATGGGGTCGGCGGCGATCAGGCGCCGATACAAATGCTTGTCATCCATCAGAAACGAGGACGTGGCAATCTCGATCTGATAGTCGTGCAGCGCCTGCAGCATGCTCTGCGAATTGCCGATGACCAGCGTCAGGTCGATGCCCGGATAGCGCTGGTTGTACCGCCGCACCGTGTCCATGATGTAGAACGGTCCGGTGGCGCCGACCCGCAGGTTGCCTTCGCGCAGGTCGCTGGCGTCGCGCAGCCGGAAATCGATCTCGGTTTCCTGCTGCACCAGCTTCTCGACCATCGGCATCAGGCTGTGGCCGGCGTCCGACAGCCGCATGCCGCGCCCTTGCCGGTGGAACAGCTCGACGCCGTAGCGCGATTCGAGCTGGCGCAGCTGGCCCGTCACCGTGGGCTGGCTGACGCCCAGCTGGGCGGCGGCCTTGGTGACGGTTCCGCAGCGGGCCACGGCATAGAAGGATTTGAGTTCGGCGACGAGCACGGTACAGGCGAGGGGAGCGCGGATTTCGCAGGATCGCCAGTACACCAAAATAATTTGATGTTTTTATTACTACCTTTGTGCGAAGTGTCATAAACGCACAATAAGCCGCTCCCATACTGCCGCTGTTCCCCTACCGGAGGCGTCATGCCCCAACACGACAGCGACTCTATTTCGGCGGCAGCGTCCCCGGAAACGCCGCCCTCGGCGCGCAGCGGCCAGCCCGGCGCGCGCGGCGGCTTCCTGACGGTACGCAACCTGGTCAAGCGCTTCGGCGCCCACACCGCATTGGCCGATGTGTCGCTGGATATCCGCGCCGGCGAGCTGGTCTGCCTGCTGGGCCCCTCGGGCTGCGGCAAGACCACGCTGCTGCGCGCCATCGCCGGGCTGGAACGCCAGGACAGCGGCGTCATCACGCTGTCCGGCCGCGACATCTCCCATGCCGAGCCGCAGGAACGCGACTACGGCATCCTGTTTCAGTCCTATGCCCTGTTTCCCAATCTGACCGTGGCGCAGAACGTCGCCTACGGCCTGAGCGGCAAGCGCGCGCATCGCAAGCACGTGGCGGGCAGGGTCGAGGAAATGCTGACGCTGGTGGGCCTGGCCGGCGCCGCCAATAAATATCCGGGACAGATTTCCGGCGGCCAGCAGCAGCGCGTGGCCCTGGCCCGCGCGCTGGCGCCGTCGCCGTCCCTGCTGCTGCTGGACGAACCCATGTCGGCGCTGGACGCCCGCGTGCGCGAGCACCTGCGCATCGAATTGCGCGCGCTGCAGAAGCGCCTGTCCATCACCACGCTGATGGTCACGCACGATCAGGAAGAGGCCATGGTCATGGCCGACCGCATCGCCGTCATGAACGGCGGCGTCATCGAGCAGTTCGGCACGCCGCGCGAACTCTACCGCCAGCCCGGCTCGGCCTTCATCGCCGACTTCGTGGGCGAGGCCAACTGGCTGCCGTTCGAGCGCATCGACGCGCACCGCGCCCGCGTGGGCCGTCAGGAACTGGCCGTGGACGAGGCGCTGGGCGCCGCGTCCGGCCGCCTGTTCGTGCGCCCCGAGGCCGTGCGCGTCAGCGCCGTGCGGCCGGAACAGCCCAACGCCATGCTGGCCGACGTGCTCGACGGCGTGTTCCTGGGCCGAGGCTACCGCCTGGCCTTGCGCCTGGAAGGCGTGCCCGGCGCTACCGTGCATTCCATCGTGTCCCCCGAAACCGGAGACGCCCTGCTGGGCCCTCACGCCGCCAGCCGCTGCTGGGTGGAGCTGCCGCGCCATGCGATTCGCGCCTACGCTTGACGCGGGTTCCGCGCCCGCCGCCGACGCCGCGCCCGCCGCCGTGAGCCAGCCGCCCCTGACGCCGGCGCCCCCGGTGACGCCCGCCGCCTCGTTCCCCGCGCTGGGCCGCCGCCCGCTGCCGCGCTGGGTCGGCTCCGCCGGCCTGGGCCTGGGGCAGGGCGCGCTGGTGCTGGGGCTGGCGCTGTTCCTGGCGCTCCCGCTGCTTGCCATCCTGATCAAGTCCGTGACCGACGGCGACGGCGCCTGGGTCGGGCTGTCCGTGATGACCGGCATCATCGCCGGCGACGGTTTTCTCGCCATGGTCGGGCGCAGCCTGGCCGTGGGCATGGTCACCACGCTGCTGGTGGTGCCCGCCGCCTACGCCTTCGCCTACGGCCTGACGCGCACCCGCCTGCCCGGCAAGGGCCTGTTGCGCATCACGGCGCTGCTGCCGCTGCTGGCGCCGTCGCTGCTGCCCGGCATCGCGCTGGTGTACCTGCTGGGCAACCAGGGCCTGCTCAAGGGCCTGACCGGCGGCGCCACCATCTATGGTTTCTGGGGCATCGTGGTCGGCGAGGCGTTCTATACCTTCCCGCATGCGCTGATGATCCTCCTGACCGGCCTGGCCCTGGCCGATGGCCGGCTCTACGACGCCGCCCGCGCCATGGGCGCCGGACACTGGCGCACCTTCATGACCGTGACCCTGCCGGGCACGCGCTATGCGGTGTTCTCGGCCTGCTGCGTGGTGTTCACGCTGACCGTCACCGACTTCGGCGTGCCCAAGGTGGTGGGCGGCGATTACAACGTGCTGGCGATGGAAGCCTACAAGGCGGTGGTCGGCCAGCAGAACTTCTCCAAGGGCGCGGCCATCGGCCTGATGCTGCTGCTGCCCGCCGTGCTGACCTTCGTGCTGGACCGCCGCCTGCGCGCCCGCCAGGGCGCCCAGATGAGCGGTCGCGCCCAGCCCTACGCGGCGGGCCCGAACCGCCGGCGCGACGCGGCCTTCCTGGCGCTGGCCTGCGTCATGGCGGCGCTGATCCTGCTGATAGTGGGCGTGGCGGTGTGGGCCTCGTTCGTGAAGATGTGGCCGTACAACCTGTCCATGTCGCTGCGTTCCTATGACTTCGACAACATGGACGGCGGCGGCTGGCTGGCCTGGCGCAACAGCCTGGAGTTGGCGTTCTGCACGGCCCTGCTGGGCACGGCGGCGGTGTTCAGCGGCGCCTGGATGATGGAAAAGGTGCCGGCGCGCGGCGCCGCCGCCCGTGGCCTGCGCGGCCTGGCCGGCATGCTGGCGCTGATGCCCATGGCGGTGCCGGGGCTGGTGCTGGGCCTGGGCTACATCTTCTTCTTCAACAGCCCGTCCAATCCGCTGAACCTGCTGTACGGCACCATGCCGCTGCTGGTCCTGTGCACCATCGTGCACTTCTACACCAGCGCCCACCTGACCGCGACCACGGCGCTCAACGCGCTGGATCCGGAGTTCGAGGCCGCCTCGGCCTCGCTCAAGGTGCCGCGCCTGACCACGTTCCTGCGCGTCACGCTGCCGATGTGCCTGCCCGCGGCGCTGGACGTGGCCCGCTACCTGTTCGTGTCCGCCATGACGACGGTGTCCGCCGTGGTGTTCCTGTACAGCCCCAAGACCGTGCTGGCCGCGGTGGCGGTGCTGAACATGGATGACGCCGGCTTCATCGGCCCGGCCGCCGCCATGTGCGCCGTGATCATGGCCAGCTCGGCGGTCGCCTCGCTGGCGCTGCATTTGGCCAGCCGCGCCATGCTGGCCCGCACTCAGGCCTGGCGCCGCCCGGCCGCCGCCTGACCGCAACGATTCAAGACAAGGATGACTACATGACTGCCAAAACCCTGCCCGTCCGCCTGGAGGCGGTGATCTTCGACTGGGCCGGCACGCTGGTCGACTTCGGCTCCTTCGCGCCCACCAAAGTGTTCGTCGACGCTTTCGCGCAGTTCGGCGTGGAGATGTCGCTGGAAGTGGCCCGCGGCCCCATGGGCATGGGCAAGTGGGACCACATCCGCACGCTGTGCGACCTGCCCGCCATCGCGTCCCAGTACGAGGCGCGTTTCGGCCGCCTGCCGACCGATGACGACGTCACCGCCATCTACGAGCGCTTCCTGCCCATGCAGCTGGAAAAAGTGGCGCAGTACTCGGCCGCGATTCCCGGCGCCGCCGAGCAGCTGCGCGCATTGCGCCAGCGCGGCCTGAAGATCGGTTCGTGCTCGGGCTACCCGGCCAGCGTGATGCGCCGCGTGATCGAGCGCGCCGCCACCGAGGGGCTGGAGCCCGAATGCATCGTCGCCAGCGACGAGGTGCCGCGCGCGCGTCCCGCGCCGGCCATGGCGCTGAAGAACGTGATCGAGCTGGGCCTGTCCGACGTGGCCGCCTGCGTCAAGGTCGACGACACCGCCCCCGGCATCGAGGAAGGCCGCCGCGCCGGTATGTGGACGGTGGGCCTGCTGCTGTCCGGCAACGCCGCCGGCCTGACGCTGGAGGAATACCTGAGCCTGGACGAGGCTGGTCGCGACGCCGCCCGCGCCCGGGCCGACGCCGAGCTGTCCGGCGCCGCGCCGCATTACCTGATCGACACGGTGGCCGACCTGCCGGCCGTGATCTCCGACATCGAACGCCGGCTGGCGGCGGGCCAGCGTCCCTGAGCCTGCCTGCGCCGGATCCCCTTACCACGACGTTTTCGCACGACCTGCGCGGCGGCCATCCGGCCAGCCGCGTGACCTTCATCAGTCTTTTTTCCGCTCATCCACGGAGTACACACATGAATCGCTACAAGCTGCTTGCCCTGGCCGCCGCCCTGTCGGGCGTGATGGGCGCCGCCTCCGCCGAGACCACGCTGACGGTCTACACCGCGCTGGAAGCCGACCAGATCAAGGCCTATCAGGCCGCGTTCGAGAAGGCCAATCCCGACATCAAGATCCAGTGGGTGCGCGATTCCACCGGCATCATCACCGCCAAGCTGCTGGCCGAGAAGAACAACCCCAAGGCCGACGCCATCTGGGGCCTGGCCGGCACCTCGCTGGGCCTGATGGACAAGGAAGGCATGCTGCAGCCCTACGCCCCCAAGGGCCTGGACCAGATCGCCGCCAACATGCGTGACGCCAAGGCCGAGCCCTCCTGGGTCGGCATGGACGGCTTCGCCGCCGCCATCTGCTTCAACACCGTCGAGGCCGAAAAGCAGAAGCTGCCCAAGCCCACGTCGTGGCAGGACCTGACCAAGCCCGAGTACGCCGGCAAGATCGTCATGCCGAACCCGGCCTCGTCGGGCACCGGCTTCCTGGACGTCAGCGCCTGGCTGCAGATCTTCGGCGAAGAGAAGGGCTGGGCCTACATGGACGCCCTGCACAAGAACATCGGCTCTTACACGCACTCGGGCTCCAAGCCTTGCAACCTGGCCGCCTCGGGCGAGTTCCCGATCGGCGTCTCGTTCGACTACCGCGCCGCCAAGCTGAAGGCCGACGGCGCGCCGGTCGAAGCCGTGTTCCCGTCGGAAGGCCTGGGCTGGGAAGTCGAAGCCACCGCCATCGTCAAGGGCACCAAGAATCTGGAAGCCGCCCGCAAGCTGGCCGACTTCTCCGCCAGCCGCGAGGCCAACGAGCTGTACAAGGCCAACTTCGCCGTGCTGGCCATCCCGTCGATCGCCACGTCCAACCCGAACCTGCCGGCCGATCTGACCAAGCGCATGATCAAGAACGACTTCACCTGGGCCGCCACCAACCGCGACCGCATCATCGCCGAGTGGACCAAGCGCTACGACGGCAAGTCCGAGCCGAAGAAGAAGTAAGCAGGCAGGCGGCAGGGCAGCGCCGCGAGGGCGCTGCCCGCTTCATCCCGGTTCACCTTTCAGTTTCACCTTTCCGTTCTTCGTCGCGTTGAAACGCTTCCCGCCGAAGCCGGGCGGGGCCGCACGGAACCGGCTTTGCCGGTCCGTCGCGGCGCCCCCTTGAGGGGGAAGCGCGCCAGCGCTTCGGAGGTGGGTTCTCTACACATGAAGAATTTTGACGTAATCGTGGTGGGCGCGGGCATGCTCGGCATCGCGCATGCCTGGGCGGCCGCCAAGCGCGGGCTGTCGGTGGCCGTGATCGAGCGCAGCCGCCAGGCGCACGGCGCCACGATCCGCAACTTTGGCCAGGTGATCGTGACCGGCCAGGCGCCCGGCATGATGCTGTCGCATGCGCAGCAGGCGCGCGAGCTGTGGCTGGACCTGGCCGCCAAGGCGGGCTTTCATGTGCGCGTCAACGGCGCGCTGGTGCTGGCGCGCAACGCCGACGAGGCCGACGTGCTGCAGGAGTTCGCCGACACGCGTCTGCGGCAGGAAGGCTATCGCGCCGAGCTGCTGTCGGGCCGCGAGGTCGCCGCGCTGTACGACGGCCGCCTGGCGCACCACTGCGCCGCGCTGCGCGGCCTGGACGATCTGCAGATCTATTCGCGCGAGGCGCTGCCCGCCATCACCCGCTATCTGGCGGAATCGCTGGGCGTGACCTTCATCACCGGCACGCTGGCGCGCGCGGTGGAGCAGGGCCGGGTGGCGACCACTGCCGGCGAGTTCCGTGGCGATCATGTGTTCGTCTGCCCCGGTCATGATTACCTGACGCTGCTGCCGGAACGCTTCGCGCCGCTGAACCTGGAAGTCACGCGTCTGCAGATGCTGCGCGCGGCCTTCGAGTCGGCCCCGTTCGCGCTGGACCGGCCGCTGTTGACCGGTCTGTCCTGCGTGCACTACGGCGCGTTCTCGGACCTGCCGTCCGCGCTGGCGCTGCGCGAGGTGATCCAGGCGCGCACGCCCATGCTGCTGGATAACGGCATCCACCTGCTGGTCAGCCCCACGCCCTATGGCGAGCTGATCATCGGCGATTCGCACCAGTACGGCCAGGACGCGCCCCCGTTCAACGACGAGGCGGTCGACAACGCCATGCTGGACCTGGCCTCGCAGGCGCTGGGCGCGCGGCTGCGCGTGGTCGAGCGCTGGCAGGGCGTGTATGGCGCGCACGGCCCGGCGCCGTTCTCGGTCATGCCGGTGGACGATGCGACCACGGTCGCCGTGATGCACTCGGGCGTGGGCATGACGGTGGGCCTGGCGATCGGCGAGCGCACGGTGGCGGGCATCACCGGACGCTGAAGCCGGGCCACGGGCCGCAAACGCGCAGGGAAAAGACAAGGGCCTCGCGGATATCCGCGAGGCCCTTGTGCGTGAGGCGGCTCGGAAGCAGGCTTGGGGGCGGGCTTCAGGGCTCTCCCATGGTGCGCCGGTACCATTCATGGAAGTGCTGCATGCCGTCTTCCATGGGCGACTGGTACGGGCCGGTCTCGTTCACGCCGCGCAGCATCAGGGCCTTGCGGCCGGCGTCCATGCGCTCGGCGATCTCGTCGTCCTCGATCGCCGTTTCCATGTAGGCCGCGCGCTGCGCCTCGACGAACTCGCGCTCGAAGGCGGCGATTTCCTCGGGGTAGTAGAACTCGACCACGTTCACCGTTTCCTGCGGGCTCTTCGGGTACAGCGTGGACAGCACCAGCACGTGCGGATACAGCTCGATCATGTGGGTCGGGAAATACGTGACCCAGACCGCGCCGAAATCGGGCGCGTCGCCCTCGCGGAACGACAGCAGCCGGTCATGCCACTGCTTGTAGACCTCGGAACCCGGCTGGGCCAGCGCATTGTGCACGCCGACCTTCTGCAGGCTGTACCAATCGTTGAACTCCCAGGTCAGGTCGTCGCAGGTGACGAAGCGGCCCAGGCCCGGATGGAACGGGCCGACGTGGTAGTCCTCGAGGTAGACCTCGATGAAGGTTTTCCAGTTGTAGTTGCACTGGTGCACTTCCACATGGTCCAGCACGTAGTCGCCGAAGTCGAACTCCGGCCGCGCGAACAGCGGCGCCATGTCCGAGGCGGGATCGCGCGGGCCTTCGAACAGCAGGCCGTGGCAATCGCGCAGGCGGAACTTCTGCAGGTTCATGCAGGGCGTGGTGTCGAACTGAGGCGCGCCCAGCAGCTCGCCCTGGTTGTTGTAGGTCCAGCGGTGCAGGGGGCAGACGATGTTGCCCCCGGTGGCCTTCAGGCTGCCGTGCGTGTTGCAGTTGCCGGCCACGTTGCCGGTTTCTCCGCCAAGCATCAGCGCCTGACGGTGGCGGCAGACATTTGAGATGAGATCGACGCCTTGCTGGTTGCGAACCAGCACACGCCCTCCGTTTTCCTGGACCAGGGTACGCCAATCCCCCACTTCGGGCACCAGCTTCTGGTGGCCGACGTACTGCGAGGATTGCTTGAAAATGAGTTCTTGCTCGCGGGCAAAGAGGGCTTCGTCAAAATACGCGCTGACGGGTAGCTGGGTGCGAGCTGGCACGACATGTGCCATCCGACCGATGTCGGTCATGATTCCCTCCGCTCGGGTAAAAAAGCCAGGCGGGCTGAGCTTTGCCTGCAGCCCTGGCCGTATCCCACCTTGGGATCGCCCCGGGCCTCGCGGGTTCCCCCAAGGTGCCGGGGAAGCGGCGGATGCCGTCGTTGCTGCCGACGCTTACCGCCGATGTTTCCGCTATCAGGGTCCGCAATGTGCCCGTTCTGGCGCGAAGAAAAATCGGTGTCTGGCCGATCAAATAAGGCGTGAATTGTACCCCAACCCTTTTTCCCGCGCCCATGATGGCGCAAGGGACTTGGCGGGGCGAGACGGGGTTGCGCTTGACCTGGCGCAAACGGGCTCGTTCTGGGCGCCTGGCGGCGGGCGTCGATCCATTCGGCCTACGCCTTTCAGACCAGCCTGCGGGTCGCGGGATGACGTCGCAACAGCCAGCTGCTCGCGGCCGACAGGGCGAACACGGCCGCCGTCAGCAAGGGCAGCGTCCAGGCCGTGCCGTGGCCGCCGCGCAGCAGGCCCGCGCGCTGCGCCAGGTCCAGGAACACCGGATGGATCAGGTAGACGCCGAAGGTCAGCGGCGCCAGCCGCGCGAGCCGGGGCAGGCGCGGCGCGTCCACGATCAGCTGGAACACGGCCAGCGACATGAACGGCACGGTCAGGCTGAAGTAGTCATAGAAGTAGGTGTTGAGCATCCGTGAGCTGGACAGCAGGTACACGCCCAGGGCCGTGGCGGCCACGCTGGCCGCCAGCATCAGGCCGGGGCGGGGAATGCGCAGCTCGCCCGCGTGGATCATGCGTCCGGCGACGAAATACCCCAGATAGGGCAGGAACCAGGTCAGGAAGAAGCCGGGCGGGGCGTCCAGCGCGCGGCGGTACAGCGCGTCCAGGATCGCCAGGCCAAGGATGCCCACGACCCACAGGGCGCGGGCCTGGCGCGAACTGCGCGCCGCCAGCGCGCGCACCAGCGGCGCGAACAGGTACAGGCCCACGATCATGTACAGGTACCACAGGTGATAGTAGGGCTCGCCATGGGCCAGCTTGCGCGGCCAGAAGGACAGGTCCAGCCGGCCGTCGTCGATCCAGTCCAGCGCCGTGCGCCAGAGCAGGTAGAACAGCGTCCAGAACAGCAGCGGCGCGCAGATCCGCGCCACGCGGCGGCTGTAGAAGCGGCGCGCGTCCTGCGGCCGTTCGGAGTCCAGCAGCAGGGCGCCGCTGATCATCACGAACACCGGCACGCACCAGCGGGCCGCCGAGTCGTACAGGTTGGCCGCCAGCCAGGCGCCGCTGCCGTAGGCTGCCGGGTCGCTGACCACGGTCGCGGCGCCATGCAGCATCACCACGGCCACGGCGGCCAGCCAGCGGGCGGCGTCCAGGCGGGCGTATCGATCGTCGGATTCGGGCATCGGGCTCCTTGCGCGGACAGGGAAAGGCGTCCGCTCGCGGGGCCGCGGCGCGGGCCGCAGCCTGCCTACACCCTAGCAGCCGGCGGCGCGCGCGTGCTGTATCGAGGCGTTAGCCCGCGCGTCAGGGTGTTCCTATTGCAGGGCGACGCCGGCCTGCTTGATGAGCTGCGAGACGATGGGCTGCTCGTTGCGGATCTGGGCCTGCAGCTCGGCGGGCGTGCCCGAGCGCGGATCGATGCCCATGCCGAGCAGGCGCTGCTTCACGGCATCGTCCGCCAGCGCGTCCGCCAGCGCCTTGCGCAGCCGTTCCAGCACCGGCTCGGGCGTGCCGCGCGGCGCCACGAAGCTGAACTAGGCCGTCATGTCGAAGCCCTGGTAGCCCTGCTCGGCCAGCGTGGGCAGCGCCGGTTCGGTCGCCAGCCGTCCGGGGCTGGTGATGGCGAAGACCTTGACCTTGCCGGCCGCGGCCTGCGGCATCCCGGTGGCGACCATGTCGAAGAACAGGTCCACGTCGCCGCTGATCAACGCGGGCAGCGCCTGGGTCGCGCCCTTGAACGGCACATGCAGGATGTCGATGCCGGCGCGCTGCTTGAACAGTTCGCCGGCCAGGTGCGACGAGGTGCCGGGGCCGAAGGTGGCGAAGGTCAGCTTGCCCGGGTTCTGCTTGGCGTAGTCGACCAGATCCCTGGTGCTGGCGAAGGGCCGCTTGGGGCTGGACAGCAGCACCAGCGGGCCGACGCCCACCATGCCGATCGGCGCGAAGCCGTCCGGGTCATAGGGCAGTTCCTTGTACAGGTAGCGGTTGGTGACCAGCGTCGAGTTGGTCGCCATCAATATGGTGTAGCCGTCAGGCGCCTCGCGCGACACGAAGGCCGCGCCGATGGAGGTGCCGGCGCCGGCCTTGTTCTCGACGATCATGGGCTGGCCCAGATCCTTGGCCATGCGTTCAGCCAGCACCCGGGTCAACACATCGGTGGCGCCGCCCGCCGGGAACGGCGAGACCACCTTGATCGGACGAGACGGATAGGTGTCGGCCTGCGCGCTCAGCGCGGCCGCGCCGAGCAGGGCGGCGGCAAGCAGTTTGATGCCAGTGCGAATCATGTTTTCCCCATGAAGTCAGTCGGACGGATCCTGGTCGCGAGACCGGGGCGGCGGCCGGACGCCCCATGGGCCGGGGCGTTGCGGATGGCTTGCCAGATCTTTCGCGCCGTACTAAATTTCGCTTACTGAATTTCGATTAACGGAATTATGTTTTGTTATTCGAAATAAACTATAAAAACGAAGCGCACGAAAATGCAATCCTTTTCTGACCGCAAGCGCATCCCCCATCCTGCGTCCAAGCCCGACGAGAAACTCGCGCTCAGCCAGCCCGCGCGGCGCAAGCGCGCGGCCGTGACGGGCGAGGGCGGGGCCTCGCCGGACTTCATCACCGCGCTGGCGCGCGGGCTGGACGTGCTGCGCTGCTTCCGCCATGGCGTGAACGCGCTGGGCAACCTGGACCTGGCCCGCCTGACCGGCCTGCCCAAGCCCACCATCAGCCGCATCACCTACACGCTGACCGAGCTGGGCTATCTGCGCTATCACCCGGACACCGGCAAGTACTCGCCGGGCTACGGCGTGCTGGCGCTGGGCTACGGCCTGCTGGCGGGCCTGGAAGTGCGCGAGCTGGCCAAGGCCTCGATGACCGAGCTGGCCCGTCAGACCGGCGGCGCCGTGGCCCTGGGCGCCTTCGACGGCGACGCCATGACCTACGTCGAGGCCGTCCACGGCTCGTCCGCGCTGTATCTGCGCCTGCCGGTGGGCTACCGCGCCAGCCTGGACAGCGCCATGGGGCGCGCCTACCTCGCCAGCCTGCCGGAAGACGAATGCGCCGCGCTCGCGGCGCGCATGGGCGAGGCCGCCCCCGACGATGCCGTCATCTGCCGCGCGCGCGCCGAGCTGCGCGAGACCGGCTGCTGTTTCGCCATCGGCGAATGGCAGTCGGACATCAACGCGGTGGCGGTGCCGTTCGTCTCGCTCACGGGCGAGGGCGTGTTCGTGATGAGCTGTGGCGGTCCCGCCAGCCTGCTCAGCGAGGCCGAGCTGCGCGGGCGCGTCGCGCAATCGCTGGCCGATGCCGTGGAAGGGCTGGCCGGCGGCGCCTGAGGCGCGCGCGGCCGTCGCCGCGCGGGGCCGGCCCGCAAGCGCTGCGGCCGGCGGTGGGTATCTCGTACAATCCACGGATTGATCCACCCGATTGCGTTCCCGGAGGCCCTTTTGGCCAAACCTTCACAAGCCGATCCGCAGGTCGACGACCGCCCCTTGCCCCAGGATTTCGAAACGGCGCTGGCCGAGCTGGAGTCGCTGGTCGCGGCCATGGAAGACGGCTCGCTGCCGCTGGAGCAGTCGCTGGCGGCCTACCGCCGCGGCGTCGAGCTCACGCGCGTCTGCCAGGACCGCCTGGCGCAGGCCGAGCAGCAGGTGAAAGTGCTGGAGGGCGACTTGCTGCGCCCGCTGGATCCGGCGGCGCTGGACGACGAATAAGACTCGGATGAAGCAGACTCAACTCGCATTTCCGGAATGGCTGCAGGGCCGTGTCCGCCACGTCGAAGACGTCCTGGACGACCTGCTGCCCCCGGCCGACGCGCTGCCCGCGCGCCTGCACGAAGCCATGCGCTACGCCACGCTGGGCGGCGGCAAGCGCGTGCGCGCGGCGCTGGTCTACGCGGCCGGCCAGGCCTGCCCCGTCAGCGGCAGCGTGCTCGCCATCGAGGCCTCGCTGGACCGCGCGGCCGCGGCCGTGGAACTGATCCACGCCTATTCGCTGGTGCACGACGACCTGCCCTGCATGGACGACGACACGCTGCGCCGCGGCCGTCCCACCGCCCACGTGCAGTTCGACGAAGCCACCGCCATGCTGGCCGGCGACGCCCTGCAGCCGCTGGCGTTCGACCTGCTGGCGTCGATGCCGATCGCGCCCGCGCTGATCGTGCAGGCCACGCAGTCGCTGGCGCGCGCCGCCGGCAGCCAGGGCATGGCCGGCGGCCAGGCCATTGACCTGTTCAGCGTCGGCCGTGCGCTGTCGCGCGACGAACTGCAGACCATGCACAGCATGAAGACCGGCGCGATGGTGGCGTGCAGCGTGGCGCTGGGCGGCATCGTGGCCGGCGCCAGCTCGGCCTCGCGCCAGGCGCTGGATGTGTACGCGCAGGCCATGGGCCTGGCCTTCCAGGTGGTGGACGACATCCTGGACGTGACGGCGGACAGCGCCAGCCTGGGCAAGACGCCGGGCAAGGACGCCGCCGAGAACAAGCCCACCTACGTGTCCCTGCTGGGCCTGGACGAGGCGCGCGCCTTCGCCGGGGAACTGCGCTCGACCGCGCTGGCGGCGCTGGAACCGCTGGGCGACGCGGGCTTGCGCCTGGCCCAGCTGGCCGATTTCATCGTACTTCGGGATCGCTGATCCCTGACATGCCCGGCCTGGCTGCAGGCCGGGGCAACGAACCGCAACAACAGCATGACGACAGGCATGACGACAGAACTTCTGGACAGCATCCAATCCCCGGCCGACCTCAGGCGCCTGGACCGCCGCGAGCTGAAACGGCTGGCCGAGGAGCTGCGCGGATTCGTGCTGGAATCGGTCTCCAAGACCGGCGGGCACCTGTCGTCCAACCTGGGCACGGTGGAACTGACGCTGGCCTTGCATCAGGTATTCGACACGCCGCATGACCGCATCGTCTGGGACGTGGGCCATCAGTCCTATCCGCACAAGATCCTGACCGGCCGCCGCGCCGGCATGGCCAAGCTGCGCCAGCTGGGCGGCATCTCCGGCTTTCCCAAGCGCAGCGAATCGGAATACGACGCCTTCGGCACCGCGCACTCGTCCACCTCGATCTCGGCCGCGCTGGGCATGGCGGTGGCCTCGCGCAACGCCGGCGTGCAGCGCCAGCACATCGCCGTGATCGGCGACGGCGCGATGTCCGCCGGCATGGCGTTCGAGGCCATGAACAACGCCGGCGTCACGCCCAATATCAACCTGCTGGTGATCCTGAACGACAACGACATGTCGATCTCGCCGCCGGTGGGAGCGTTGAACCGCTATTTCGCGCGGCTGATGTCGGGCCGCTTCTACGCCGCCGCCAAGAACGTCGGCCGCGCCGTGCTGCAGCACGTGCCGCCGGTGCTGGAACTGGCACGCCGCTTCGAGGAGCACGCCAAGGGCATGGTCACGCCGGCCACGCTGTTCGAGGAATTCGGCTTCAACTACGTAGGCCCGATCGACGGCCACGACCTGGACGCGCTGGTGCCCACGCTGCAGAACCTGAAGGCGCTGCAAGGCCTGCAGTTCCTGCACGTCGTCACCAAGAAAGGACAGGGCTACAAGCTGGCCGAGGCCGATCCCGTGCTGTACCACGGTCCCGGCAAGTTCGATCCGGCCGTCGGCATCCAGCAGGCCAAGGGTCCGGGCAAGCGCAGCTTCACCCAGGTCTTCGGCCAGTGGCTGTGCGACACGGCCGAGGCCGATTCGCGCCTGGTCGCGATCACGCCCGCCATGCGCGAGGGCAGCGGCCTGGTCGAGTTCGAGCAGCGTTTCCCGCAGCGCTACTTCGACGTGGGCATCGCCGAGCAGCACGCCGTGACCTTCGCCGCCGGCATCGCCTGCGAGGGCCAGAAGCCAGTGGTCGCCATCTATTCCACCTTCCTGCAGCGCGGCTACGACCAGCTGATCCACGACGTGGCGCTGCAGAACCTGGACGTCACCTTCGCGCTGGACCGCGCCGGCCTGGTGGGCGCGGACGGCGCCACGCACGCGGGCAACTACGACATCGCCTTCCTGCGCTGCATTCCCAACATGGTGGTGGCCACGCCGTCCGACGAGGCCGAGGCGCGGCTGCTGCTGTCCACCTGTTATCAGCATCCCGGCCCGGCCTCGGTGCGCTACCCGCGCGGCGCCGGCCGTGGCGCGGCCGAGGCGCCCGGCCTGGAAACGGTCGAGCTGGGCCGCGGCGTGGTGCGCCGCGAGGGCCGCAAGATCGCCATCCTGGGCTTCGGCACGCTGCTGCCGGCCGGGCAGGCCGCGGCCGAGGCGCTGGACGCCACGGTGGCCGACATGCGCTTCGTCAAGCCGATCGACCGCGAACTGATCCTGGACCTGGCCAGCCGCCACGACGCCCTGGTCACGCTGGAAGAGGCCTGCATCATGGGCGGCGCCGGCAGCGCCGTGCTGGAAGTGCTGAGCGCGGCCGGTGTGCTGATCCCGGTGTTGCAGCTGGGCCTGCCCGACGAGTTCATCGACCACGGCGAACAATCCGCCCTGCTGGCCGGCGTCGGCCTGGACGCTTCCGGCATCGAGCAGTCGATCCGCACCCGGTTTTCCAGCCTGCTGGGCTGAGGCCGGAGGGGTTGTGCGGCCGGCTGGAACAGTCTGTTCCGGCCCCGCCAACCTATAAAGAGAAGGGTTTTCCCGGGCGCTTGCCGGTGTATGGGCGATAATGGCTCCCTTCCAAAAGACTCCTGGGCCGGGCACGGCAGCGCCGCCCCGCCTCCCAGACAGGTAAGCCGAAATGAATTCTCCGATTGATCCCGCCATCGTGATGCCCGATGTCCAGAGTTCCACGGACACGCGTCACATCCCGATCCAGCGCGTCGGCATCCGCGGCGTGCGCCATCCCATGCTGGTCGAAAGCGCCGACGGTTCGCCCCAGGGCACCGTGGCCAACTGGACCCTCACGGTCGCCCTGCCGCCCGAGGAGAAGGGCACCCACATGTCGCGCTTCGTGGCCCTGCTGGAAAAATACCGCAGCACGCCCATGACGCCCAAGCTGTTCCGCCAGATGGCGGCCGACATGTTGCCGCTGCTGCACGCCGAACGCGGCGACATCACCGCGGCCTTCCCGTACTTCATCAACAAGTCCGCCCCCATCTCGGGCGTGCAAAGCCTGCTGGACTACGAAGTGCAGTGGATCGCGCGCGCCCAGGGCGACAGCGTTGAATTCGAACTGATCGTGCAGGTGCCGGTCACCAGCCTCTGTCCCTGCTCGAAGGCCATCTCCGAGTACGGCGCGCACAACCAGCGCTCGCACGTCACGGTCTCGGCCATCCTGGGTTCGGACATCAGCATGGACGGCGTCATCCGCCTGATCGAGGACGAAGGCTCCTGCGAGCTGTGGGGCCTGCTCAAGCGCCCGGACGAGAAGTACGTCACCGAACGCGCCTACGACAATCCCAAGTTCGTCGAGGACCTGGTGCGCGACGTGGCCGCCCGCCTGAACGCGCACCCCGGCATCGCCCGCTACCGCGTCGAGGCCGAGAACTTCGAATCCATCCACAACCACTCGGCCTACGCCGTGGTCGAAGGCTGATTCCTCCATGATGCATCCGGCGGCCTCCGACTGGCCGCTCATCGCAGGATTGCAGCAATGGGAAGCGCGGCTGGCCGGGAAACTGGCCGGCCGCGGCCGTTTTGGCGTCGCGCTCTACGAATTCTTGCGCTTCGGCGCGAAGCAGGCCTGGGCCTGTCTGTTCGGCGGCCTGATGTGCGCGCTGCTGCTGGGTACGCACTGGTGGTATCCCAAGGACGCGCTGCTGGCGCGTTACGACTTCCTGACGCTGGCCGCGCTGGGCATCCAGGCCGCGCTGTTGCTGCTGCGCATGGAGACCTGGGCCGAGGCCAAGGTGATCCTGATGTTCCATGCGGTCGGCACCGTCATGGAGATCTTCAAGACCTCGGCCGGCTCCTGGATCTATCCCGAGGCCAATCTGCTGCGCATCGGCGGCGTGCCGCTGTTCACCGGCTTCATGTACGCGGCGGTGGGCAGCTACCTGGCGCGGGTCTGGCGGCTGTTCGATTTCCGCTTCCGCGCCCACCCGCCGCTGGCGGCCACGCTGGCGCTGTCGGCGCTGATCTACGTGAATTTCTTCGCGCACCATTTCATCGCCGACTTCCGCCTGCTGCTGTTCGCGCTGACGGCGCTCCTGTTCGGCCGCGCCTGGGTCTATTTCCGCATCTGGCGCGAGTACCGCCGCATGCCGCTGCTGCTGGGCTTCGTGCTGGTGGCCTTGTTCATCTGGTTCGCCGAGAACATCGGCACCTTCGCCAACGCCTGGCGCTATCCCAACCAGTCCGGCGGCTGGGAAATGGTGTCCATCGCCAAGCTGGGCTCCTGGTTCCTGCTGATGATCATCAGCTATGTGATGGTCAGCGTGGTGAACCGCCCCGAGGACATCTCGGCCGCCCCTGTTGCCGAAATGCCGCGCGAGGGCGGGGAATCGGGCGGATCTGGCGCGTCCCTTATTTCTTGAGCCGGTCTGGCTTGCGTCTGGCAGGCCAATAGGCGATAATCGAGAGCTTTCTTGCTCGACCGCTCATGTTTTTGAGCAGCGGGCTGCCCCTTGCAAGCTTGGCGTTTCACTTTCAAGCGCGTTGAAAAGCGCGCTGAATGGCGAAGCCAGGCGAGCAGGACATCCTCAAGGAGTTTTACTCATGCGTCACTACGAAGTGGTGTTTATCGTTCACCCCGACCAAAGCGAGCAAGTGCCCGCCATGGTCGAGCGTTACCAAGCGCTGGTCACGGGCCAAGGCGGCTCGATCCATCGCCTGGAAGACTGGGGCCGCCGTCAACTGGCCTACCCGATCCAGAAGCTCGTCAAGGCTCACTACGTCTGCCTGAACATCGAGTGCGGCCAAGCCACGCTGGATGAGCTGGAGCACTCGTTCCGCTACAACGACGCCGTGCTGCGCCACCTGGTCATCAAGACCAAGAAGGCCCAGACCACCCCCTCGATCATGATGAAGTCGGTCGAGCGCGAGGAAGCCCGCAAGGCGTCGGCTGAAGCCGCTGCCGCCCAGGCTGAGTAAGCAGGGCTAGCGCGACCGCACCCGCGCAAGTCCGACAGGCACCGGCAGGATGAATAGACTGGAACTCAGCGCCCGCGTTCTCGAATGCGAGCCTTTGCGCCACACTCCCGCTGGATTGCCCGCGCTGGAATTGCTGCTGGCGCACGAGTCCGAAGTGATCGAGGCAGGCCTTCCGCGCCGCGTCGAACTCACGCTTCAGGCCGTTGCGCTGGGCGACCTGGCACTGATGCTCAAGGGCATCGCGCTGGGCACCGAACTGCAGGTAGTGGGCTTTCTGGCCCCGACCCGCAAGGATTCGGTGAAGGTCAAGCTGCATTTGCAGCAAGCGCGCAAGACCGGCGGCAGTGCAGGGCACGATCCGCTGGTGGCATGACGGGACAGGAACGGGGCGCATAGCGCCTTCTGACAAACGGATAGGTTATGGGGCCGACGGCATGGCCAGGCCCCTCAAACATAGAGGTACACATCATGGCTTTCTTCGGAAAACGCAAGGAAAAACGCAAGTTCACGCAGCAGAACCCGCTGTTCAAGCGTCGCAAGTTCTGCCGCTTCACCGCCGCCGGCGTCGAAGAGATCGATTACAAGGATCTGGACACCCTGCGCGACTTCGTGCAAGAAAACGGCAAGATCATCCCGGCTCGTCTGACCGGCACCAAGGCTATCTACCAGCGTCAGCTGGACACCGCCATCAAGCGCGCGCGCTTCCTGGCTCTGTTGCCTTACACCGACAACCACAACTAATCCGGGGCACTGAAAATGCAAGTCATTCTGCTCGAAAAAGTCGTCAACCTGGGTAACCTGGGCGAAGTCGTGCGCGTGCGCGACGGCTATGCCCGCAACTTCCTGATCCCCCAGAAGAAGGCCCGTCGTGCCACCGACGCCGCCCTGAAGGAATTCGAAGCCCGCCGCGCTGAACTGGAAAAGCTGCAAGCCGAGAAGCTGGCCGCTGCCCAAGCCCTGGGCGAGCGCCTGAACGGCTACCAGCTGAAGATCGTCCAGAAGGCTGGCGTCGACGGCCGCCTGTTCGGTTCCGTGACCAACGGCGACATCGCCGAAGGTCTGAAGAAGGCTGACTTCGCGGTCGAAAAGGCCCAGGTCCGCCTGCCCAACGGCCACCTGAAGGCCATCGGCGAGTACCCGATCCAGGTCGCTCTGCACGCCGACGTCGTGTCCGACGTGACCGTTCTGGTCGAGGGCGACCTGTCCTGATTCCAGGACGGCTTCGCTGAAAAAAAGCCGGCCCGCGCGCCGGCTTTTTTTCTTTTTGCATTTGCATCAAAGCGTGTAGCCTGTCGGGCTTTGGCCGCAGACCGCGCGCATTCCGGCGTTCCCGCCCGCCGTTCCATCTCGAGGATCCATTGACACAGCCGCCCGTTCACCACAACGCGCCGCCCGGCCTGCGCGCCTGGCTAGACAGCGTGGACGCGTCGCGCGAGCCCTCGGTGCGGGAAGTGACCATAGATGGCGTGCGCTGTGTCATCAAGCGGCGTCGGCCCAGCCTGGGCGGCGGCCTGTCATATGCGCTGCGCTACGCGCGCGCCCTGTTCCTGGGCCTGGGCTGCAAGCTGTTCCTGGGCGAGTTTCCCCGCCCCGGCGTGGTGCTTCGGAACGGCCTCGAGCACGAGGCCGAACGGCTGTCGGCGCTGTTGCAGGCCGGCTGCCGCGTGCCGGAAGTCTGGTGGCGGGAGCGGGGCCTGCTGGTGCTGGAATACGTGGGCGAAGACCTGGCGGACCTGATCCGCAACGAGGATTCCACCACGCGCCTGTGGCTGGCTCGCGCCGCCGCGGCGGATCTGGCGGCCTTTCACGCGCGCGGGCTGTGGCACGGCGGCGCGCAGATCCGCAACATCACGCTGCGCGAAGGCGAGCTGTGGCGCATCGACTTCGAAGAGAACATCGGTTCGGCCCTGTCGCGTCCGCTGACCCAGGCTTATGATCTGTTCCAGATGCTGGCCTCGATCACGTCGCTGCGCACGCTGCCCGATGACGTGGGCCGCTCGCTCGGTAAACTGGCGCTGGACGTCTATTTCGAGCATCACCCCGACGCCGAAGTCAAAAAATGCCTGAGGCGGCTGGCGCGCGTGCTGCGCGTCATCGCCGCGCCGCTGCGCCCGCTGCTGGGCCGGCTGCCGTCGCGCGACGTGCAGGGCTTTTTCCGCGTCGCGGATATCTTGCAGCCTTTACTTTTGAAGCCATGACCAATCCTGCCGATTCCCAGCTCGAATACCTGCGCGTTCCCCCCCATTCCATCGAGGCGGAGCAGTCGGTGCTGGGCGGCCTGTTGCTGGACAACAGCGCCTGGGACCGCATCGCCGACGTCCTGATCGAGGAAGACTTCTACCGCCACGACCACCGTCTCATCTGGCATCACATCGCGCGCCTGATCGGCCTGGCCCGTCCGGCCGACGTGATCACGGTGAACGAGTCGCTGGTCAGCGCCGGCAAGGCCGAGGACGCGGGCGGGCTGGCCTACCTGAACGCCCTGGCGCACAACACGCCGTCGGCCGCGAACATCCGCCGCTACGGTGAGATCGTGCGCGAGCGCGCCATGCTGCGCAAGCTGGTGTCGATCGCCGACGAGATCTCGTCGGCGGCCATGAACCCGCAGGGCAAGGAAGCGCGCCAGCTGCTGGACGAAGCCGAATCCAAGGTCTTCCAGATCGCGCAGGAAGGGGCGCGCGGCGCGGCCGGCTTCCAGGAAATCCAGCCGCTGCTGACGCAGGTGGTCGAGCGCATCGACGAGCTCTATCACCGCGAAGGCAGTTCCGACGTGACCGGCGTGCCCACGGGCTTCACCGATCTGGACAAGATGACGTCCGGCATGCAGGGCGGCGACCTGATCATCGTCGCGGGCCGTCCCTCGATGGGCAAGACCTCGTTCTCGATGAACATCGGCGAGCACGTCGCCATCGAGCAGGGCCTGCCCGTGGCGGTGTTCTCCATGGAAATGGGCGCGGTGCAGCTGGCCATGCGTATGCTGGGTTCGGTCGGCCTGCTGGACCAGCACCGCATGCGTACCGGCAAGCTGATCGCCGAGGACTGGCCGCGCGTGACCCACGCGGTGCAGCTGATGCAGGACGCGCAGGTCTACATCGACGAATCGCCCGCGCTCAGCCCCATGGAAGTGCGCGCCCGCGCGCGGCGCCTGGCGCGCCAGTGCGGCCAGCTCGGCCTGATCATCATCGACTACCTGCAGCTGATGTCGGGCAACGGTTCGGGCGAGAACCGGGCCACCGAAGTGTCGGAAATCAGCCGTTCGCTCAAGGGCCTGGCCAAGGAGCTGAACTGTCCGCTGATCGCGCTGTCGCAGCTGAACCGCAGCCTGGAACAACGCCCCAACAAGCGCCCCGTGATGAGCGATCTGCGCGAATCGGGCGCCATCGAACAGGACGCCGACGTGATCCTGTTCATCTACCGCGACGAGGTCTACAACCCCGATTCGCCGGACAAGGGCACGGCCGAGATCATCATCGGCAAGCAGCGTAACGGTCCCATCGGCACCGTGCGCCTGACCTTCCAGGGCTCCAGCACGCGCTTCCTGAACTTCTCCGGCGCGCAGCCGAAGGACATGTACTGAGCGGGCCCGGCCCTGATGCTGGAACAGGAAACCACGCCGAGGCGTGGTTTTTTTGTTGGCGGAAGGCGCCCGCCAGGTTGTCGCGGGCAGCGCGGGCGCGCTGCCGCGACTCGCGCTTGCCGTCCTCAGGCCGGCTGGTTTTCCGTCAGCGTCGGATAGTCGGTATAGAACTGGGCCGTGCCGCCATAGAAGCCTTCCTGGCGCGGCGCGTTCAACGGCGCATTGGTCTTGATCCGCTCGACAAAATCGGGGTTGGCCAGGACCATCGTGCCGTAGGCTTCCAGATCGGCCACGCCGGACGCGACATCCGCGCCCACCTGATCGCGCGGCCGGCCCGGGCGGTTGACGATCAGCGCGTTCTTCCAGAGCCTGCGCAGATCAGCGAGCAGGGGATCGTTGCCCAGATGCATGATGTGCAGGTAGGCCAGCCCCAACTTGTCCAGCTCCCCGACCAGGTATCGGTACAGGTCTGGTCCTTCGGGGCCTTCGTCGATTCCCCACATCGTGTTGCCGGGCGACAGGCGGATGGCCGTGCGGTCGGCGCCGATCTCGGCGGCGACCGCCTGCGCGACCTCGATGGCGAAGCGGGCGCGGTTGGCGATGGCGCCGCCGTATGCGTCGGCGCGGCTGTTCGCGCTGGGCGCAAGGAACTGCTGGACCAGATAGGCGTTCGCGCCGTGGATTTCAACGCCGTCCGCGCCTGCTTCGACGGCGCGGCGCGCGGCCAAGGCGAAGTCGGCGACGGTCTGGCGGATTTCCGGGAGGGTCAGCGCGCGCGGCGCCGGGATGGCCTGCATGCCCTTGGCGGTGTACATGTCCGTGCCGGGAGCGATGGCCGATGGCGCAACGCCTTGGCGCTGGTGCGGCGTGTTTTCCGGATGCGACATGCGGCCGACATGCATGAGCTGGATGAAAATGCGGCCGCCCTCGGCGTGCACGGCGTCCGTCGTGTCTTGCCAGCCCGCGACATGCGCGTCGGTGTAGATGCCGGGCGTGGCCAGATAGCCCTGGCCGTCGGCCGAAGGCTGCGTGCCTTCGGTGATGATCAGGCCCACGCTGGCCCGCTGCGCGTAGTAGGTCGCCGAGAGCGCGCCCGGCGTTCCGTCGAATTGGGCGCGGGAGCGGGTCATCGGCGCCATGGCCAGGCGGTTTGCCAGGCGATAGCGACCGACCTGGATGGAATCGAACAGTGTGCTCATGATGAAATCCTCATGGTTGCCAAGTGAGTAGCGGCTTGGCCTGATGCTTGAAGCCGCTCGTGGAATGCCCGCCCATGCCGCCGCTGATCAGGACGCGGCCATGGTGGCTGCCGGGGCTGTCAGCGGAACACCGGGATCGTTCCGGATGCCGTGCGCCTATCCCCGGCTTGCTTGAGCCTGAGCCCGAGTTCGGCAATGCGGCGCTCACCCATTTCCAGCGCTTGCGCCGAGGTGTGCACCGAGTAAGAGCCCAGGTACAGGGGGTGCGGATGCGGCACGGCGGAGCCCAGGACGAAGACGGCCCCATCCGTGCCCGACGCCGTGAGCGCGATCGGATCTTCCCCGGGGCCGAAGACCGCCATTTCGCCCGCCGTGAGCGCATCACCCGCGTCGACGGCGCCTTTGGCGAGCGCCAGCCAGGCGATGGAATGTCCGGCGGGAGGCTGGTAGGTCCAGCGCTCGCCGGGACGCAGCGTGACGAGCAGGTAATTGATGCCTGGCGGCGCCGGCACCGGGCTTTGCATGCCTTCGTACTGGCCGACAATGACCCGGGCGGGGCCGCTCTGGGGCGTGTGCGTGGCTTCCAGATAGCGGCTCTCGGGTTCGCCGTTCTCAAGCTCGGCGGGCAGGGCCAGCCAGAGCTGGAAGCCCAGGATGCGGGGCGAGCCGGCTGCGGAGAGTTCCTTGCCGTGCCAGATGCCGTTGCCGGCGCGCATCCATTCCACGCCGCCGTATCCGAGCGTGCCGGAGGCGCCGCTGGCGGGGTCGTCGTAGCGGAACTCGCCTTCGACCGGTACCGTCACGGTGGCGATGCCTGAGTGCGGGTGCAGGGGCATGTCGGCCATGGCGCGCACGGTGTCCCGGCTTGCGTCGAACAGGTCGAGGAACACGAAAGGCTTGACCAGCTGGCCCGCGTCCGACGGGCTCATCAGGCGGGTGATCGGCCCATGACCGCGGCCGCGGGTGCGCAGCGCGATCGGCCGGACGACCGGGTCGATCGTCGGGGTATCGGTAGCGGCATGAAGAAGTGCCATTGCCAGACCTCACAGTATAAAATTGTGACTGAGGCTAGCAATGTAACTACCCCTTCAAGGGCTGACAATAAGGCACACGAATGGAACGCGGTATAGAAAATGTGACCCGCCCACCCCACGATCTACAGGATGCGGACTGTCAGAAGATCAGCCAGGTACTGGCGCGGGTCGGAGAGAAGTGGAGCGTCCTCATCATCATGCTCCTGGCCGACGGCCCCCGCCGTTTCACTGAAATCAAGCGCGCCATCAACGGCATATCACAGCGGATGCTGACCCTGTGCCTGCGCGGACTTGAGCGTGACGGCCTCATCAAGCGTACCGTCATCGCGGTGATGCCGCCGCATGTGGAATATGAATTGACGCCACTGGGCTGCTCGCTCACCGAGCCGGTGACGGCGCTGGGAATGTGGGCAAGCAAGCACCTTTCGGACATCGACGCTGCCAGGGAGGCATTCGATGAGCGCGAGCGCGACCAGGGACTTGCGGCAAGCCGAAAGGTCAGATAGGGCCACGCGCGGCGGCGGCGTCGCGCACAGTTGGCGGCCCGGCGCTTGCGGTCAGGCGCGATGATCGGATGCGATGGTCAGGCCGAGGTTTCCGGCCGCTTGCCGTAGCGCGCGGCCAGCACGCCGCAGACCATCAGCTGGATCTGGTGGAACAGCATCAGCGGCAGCACGATGGCGCCCACCGCATGGCCCGCGAACAGCACCTGGGCCATCGGGATGCCGCTGGCCAGGCTTTTCTTGGAGCCGCAGAAGAGCAGGGTGATGCGGTCTTCGATGTTGAAGCCCAGCGCCTTGCCGGCCAGCGTCGACAGGCCCAGCGCCAGCGCCAGGATCAGCGCGCAGGCCGCCACCAGCCCGGCCAGCGCCGGCAGCGGCGTGCTGCTCCACAGGCCTTCGTTGATGGCTTCGGAGAAGGCGGTGTACACCACCAGCAGGATCGAGCCCTGGTCCACGAACTTCAGCATGGCCTTGCGCCGGTGCACCCAGGCGCCGATCCAGCGGCGCGCGAACTGGCCCAGCACGAAGGGCAGCAGCAGTTGCAGCATGATCTTGAGCACGGCGTCGAACGAGATCGGCGCGCTGCCGGCGTTGGCCACTACCGTGCCCACCAGCAGCGGTGTGAGGAAGATGCCGAGCAGGCTCGATGCCGACGCGCTGCACACGGCCGCCGGCACGTTGCCGCGCGCCATGGATGTGAACGCGATCGCCGATTGCACCGTGGCGGGCAGGCAGCACAGGAACAGGATGCCCAGGTACAGCTCGGGCGTGACCAGCGGCTCCAACACCGGCTTGAGCGCCAGGCCCAGCAGCGGAAACATCAGGAACGTGGCCGAGAAGATGGTCAGGTGCAGCTTCCAGTGCGTCAGCCCGGCGATGACGGCCTCGCGCGACAGGCGCGCGCCATGCAGGAAGAACAGCAGGCCGACCGCGATATTGGTGATCCAGCCGAACACGGCCACGCCCTTGCCGTGCGCGGGCACGATGCTGGCGATGATGACGGTGCAGATCAGGTAGAGGGTGAAGCGGTCGGGCAGGAGGCGTGCGAGGCGTTGCATGGGGACGTGACGGGGGAAAAAGGCCGGCGGCCACAGGGGCCGCCGCGAGGTCCGTATTGTAGTCCCGCAAGGCGGGGCGTCGCCGGCGCCGGCTCCGCCGGTGTCCACGGGGCGAGGCGCGCCGCTATGGCGTCATCGCCAGCGCCAGGTCGAAGGCGGCGACCAGCGAGGCGTGGTCGGCCACGCCCTTGCCGGCGATGTCGAATGCCGTGCCATGGTCCACGCTGGTGCGCACGAAGGGCAGGCCCACCGTGACGTTGACGCCATGGTCCAGGCCCAGGTACTTCACGGGGATCAGGCCCTGGTCGTGGTATTGCGCCACCACGATGTCGAACTCGCCGCGCCGCGCGCGCATGAAGATGGTGTCGCCCGGCCAGGGACCGCTGGCATTGATGCCCTCGGCGCGGGCCTGGGCGATGGCGGGCTCGATGACCTCGATTTCCTCGCGGCCGAACTTGCCGCCTTCGCCGGCGTGCGGATTCAGGCCCGCGACCGCCACGCGCGGCCGCGCGATGCCCATCTGGCGACAGGCCCGGTCGGCCAGGCGCAGCGCGCTCAGCTCGGCCTGCGGCGTGATGCGCGCGATGACGTCGGCCAGCGCCACGTGGATGGTCACCAGCAGCACGCGCAGCTCGTCATTGGCGAGCATCATGGCGAAGTCCGTCGTGCCGGAGCGTTCGGCCAGGATCTCGGTATGGCCGGGATAGTCGATGCCGGCCAGGTGCATGGAATGCTTGTTCAGCGGCGCGGTGACGATGGCGCGGATGGCGCCCGCCTGGGCGTCGTCGATGGCGGCGCAGACGTAGTCGTAGGCGCCGCGTCCGGCCTGGGCGCTGAGTTGCCCGGGCGGCAGGTCGGCGGGCAGGGCAGGACCGCGGCCGATGACCTCGATCAGGCCGGCGCGCAGGCTGGCCTGGGCGGGCGAAGTGATCTCGACCACGTCCAGGCGCGCGCCCAGCGCGGCGGTCGCGCGGCGCAGCGCGCCGGCGTCGCCGTACACCACATGCGGCGCGCGCAGGCCCTGCGCACAGGCTTGGACGACGATTTCAGGGCCGATGCCGGCGGCATCGCCCATGGTGATGCCCACGGGCAGCTTGGTGTTCACGATATGCGTAGGGAAAGGCTTGCTTGGGCAAATGCTACACCCGGGAGCGCCGGCGGCTTACTGCTGCGTCTTCCCGTTGCCGTTGTCCTTGGGCTCGACGGCGGCGCATTCGAAGGTCACGGTCGCGCGTTTGGGCGTCAGGCCGGTGGCGCTGTTGGATGTGATCTTGGGCTTGACCAGCTTGCTGTTGATCGACTGGCAGTATTCATCGGCGCGCTGCAGGGTCTGGTTCTTCAGCTCGACCCAGGTCAGCCAGCGCGCGCCCGCGCTGTTGGTGACGCTGTAGGTGTGCTTGTCGACCTGCGTCACTTCGCTCATGCCCGCGCAGGCGGACAGCAGAACGAGCAGGGCGGCGGCGGGAGCAAGGCGTGCGAGCATGGGGATGGAATGTCCGGTTGGGAGTGTTTCCCAGATTACAACACGGCGCGGGCCGCGCCGCGCGGCGTCCGGCGCGGCCAATGACCGCGCCGATGGCCTCAGGGCGCGGCCACGGCGCTGCGGCGGTCGACCTTGCGGCTCAGCACGATGGACGTCTGCGTCTGCTTGACGCCGTCGATCAGGCCGATGCGGTCCAGCAGCGCGTCGAGCTGCTCATGCGTTTCGCAGCGCAGGAAGATCAGGTAGTCGTAGGGGCCGCTGACCGAGGATACTTCCTCGACCTCGGGCATGCGCTCCAGCTCGCGGATCACGGCGGCGGGCGTCTTGGGCAGCACGCTGATGAAGCAGTAGGCTCGCACCGCGGCTTCTTCGAGCAGGCGGCCCAGCCGCACGCCGTATCCCGCGACCACATGCTCGCGTTCCAGCCGCGCGATGCGTGCCACCACGGTGGTGCGGGCCAGCCCGAGCTTGCGCGCGAGGATCGCGGCGGGTTCGCGCGCGTTGGCCTGCAGCAGGCTGAGCAGTTGCCGGTCTATGGCGTCGAGTCGTTCGTTCATGCGCGGAAACGTCGCTGGCGGCCGGCCGGTGCCGGGCGGAGTGACGAACTTACAGGGCGGGCCGGCGCGCGTCAATGCGCCTGGCGCGGCTGCGATCCCGATCGTCCGGGCGCGTCCGGGCGGGCCCAGGCGCGCGACGCTGCCTCGGCCCGCCCGGTTCAGCCATCCGACTCCGGCGGGATGCCGCCCTGGTAGATGCGACCGCCGAATTCGAAGCGGGTGATGGTCTTGCGCGCGGCATCGAAGATGCGATCGCGCGCCGCTTCGCCGGTCGTGGGATCGTCGGCCAGCGTGAAGCGGCACAGGTCGATGCCGCTGTCGTAGTAGGCCCGGCGCACCAGGCCGCTGACGCCGGCCTCGTGGGCGAAGTGCGCGAACTCGCGCAGCTGCTCCATTTCGTGGAAGGCGCCGCCGCCGCTGACCAGCAGCATGCCGAATTTGTGCTCCTCGGCGGCCTCGGGCGGCGCGGGATCGCCGGATGCCGGGGCGCTGGCGGGCGCGGGATCGTCGTAGTCGAAGCGAGCGCCGGCCTCGCGCATCGCCGCCAGCACGCGCCGCCACTGGGCTTCGTCCAGCACCTGGCGCGCCATCATGTAGAACAGCCGCTGGCGACCCAGGGCGCGCGGCTCGGGGCCGCCGATGTAGCTGCGCCAGGGGACGGCCGCGTCCAGTCCGGCCAGTTCGGCCATTTGCGCGTCGCCATGGCCCAGCCTGTCCTGCAGGCGCCGCAGCGCCTGGGCATCCGGGGGAAGATAGTTCTGGATCGTCTTCATGCGCGCCTCCATGCCTGGTGTGCTGTCCCGCAGGATGAATTTCGTCATGCGGACGTACGGGACAGCACACTAGCCTTGCGGCCGCTGCGGGCCCGGCCGCGCCGTGTTCATGCTAGCGCGGCATCGCGGCCTTGCCCAGGGGGCCGGCCGGCGCCGGGCGCCGTGCTAGGATTTGCGCCGACCCCAATACCGCCAGGAGCAAGCGCCATGGATATCCAGGAACAAATCGCCGTCATCGTCCACACCATTTCCCACCAGGGCGGACGCATCGACGCCTTGAACGCGACGCTGCTGTCGATGCTGCATCTGGCCAAGTCCTCGCCCGGTCTGCGCGAGGCCATCGAGGCGCAGCTGGAGCAGAACTATTCCAGTCTGCTGGCCCGTTCCGAGAACCCGCAGTACGTGGCCGGGTTCGAGAGCGTGCGCGACCAGATCGTGGCCGCGCTCAAGTGATGGCGCGGCGCGCCGGATCCACGGCCGCTGTCCCTGGCCCGGCCCTGCCGCAGCCACGCGGCATAGTTACCCACATCTTTTGTGGACAAGCCTTGGGATAGTGCGGGTACAGCCTGGAAAAACCCTTTCATTACAAGCGCTTGACCGCACTGCTCAACAATGGCGTCGGCCGGGCGCCAGAGGGAGCCGCCATGCGGGCCTCAAGCCGGGTAATATGCGCCCCCATGCGGAATCAGTATCGATTGGAAACACCGGGCCGGGCGTCCTACGCCAGGATCTCGGAAGCGGCAAAGCTGGCGGCGTTCGACCCCGGCAAACTCTCTCCCGAGGCGCGCCAGAGCTGGGAGCGCCTGGAGCATGACTTCAAGGCCTGGCATGACTTCGACCAGCGCCATCCCATCCTGCGCCGCCTGGCGCTGCTGCCGTTGATCGGCGGCTGGTATCGCAAGGCCCGCCGCCGCCATGTGCTGCGGGTCGGCGGCAGGTTGCTGGTGTGAGGGGGCGCGCCTGAGTCGCCCTGGACGGTCAAGGCATGGCGCCTTCCGCTTCATCAGCGGCGGCGTTTCGCCAGCCAGCGATGGACCAGCCACACCACCGCCGCCACGGCCAGCGCGGCCGCGAGCTTGGTTTCGACGCCATGCAGCCGCCCCAGCAGCGACTCGATGGTCTGTCCGAACAGATAGCCCAGCAGGCTGAAGCACACGGCCCAGATGGCCGCCGCCACCACGTTGAGCACCAGGAAGCGCGGCGCCGGCACGTTCGACACGCCCAGCGCGATCGGTCCCACCGTGCGCAGCCCGTACAGGAAGCGCAGGCTGAGGATGAAGCCGTCGGGATGCCGGTCCACCGCCGCCAGCGCCTTGGCGAAGGCCGGCTTGGCGCGCAGCCGCAGCACCAGCCTGTGATCGCGCCAGCGCCGGCCCAGGTAGAACAGCGCCTGGTCGGCGATCAGCGAGCCGGCGAAGGCGCACAGCATCACGCCCGGCAGGCGCAGCAGGTGCTGGTGCGCCAGGAATCCGGCGAACACCACTACGCTTTCGCCTTCGAGCAGCGTGCCGCCCAGGACCGCCCACAGGCCGTAGTTGGCGATGAACTCGTGCAGCGCCGGGCTCATGGCGAGGGCCTCCCAGGGGCGCGCGTCACGCCCGCCCCGCTTCGACGATGCGCGCCAGCGTGAGCAGGGCGCGGTCGATCTCGGGCGTGTGGCGCTGGCCACAGCTGATGCGCAGGAAGTGTTCGTAGCGGCCGCTGTTGGAGAACATCGCTCCCGGCGCTACGCGTATGCCCTGACGCAATGCCTCTTCGAACACGCGCATGCCGGAACGGCCGCCGGGCATCTCGACCCACAGCAGCATGCCGCCGCGAGGCATGCTCAGGCGCGTGCCAGGCGGAAAGTGCGAGGCGATGAGTTCGGCGCTGCGGTCACGTTGCGTTTTCAGTTCGCGCCGCAGCCGGATCAGGTGCCGGTCATAGGCGCGCGATCCCAGGTAGTCGGCCACGGCGATCTGCGCCAGCGGTTCGTTGGGACGGCTTTGCGCGAATTTCAGCATGGCGATGCGCGCCTTCCAGCGCCCGCCCAGCAGCCAGCCCAGCCGCATGCCCGGCGCCAGCGTCTTGTGCAGGGACGCGCAATAGATCACGTTGCCGGTAGGGTCCCAGGACTTGGCCGCGGGCAGCGGTGCGTCATCGTCGGTCAGCGCGCCATAGGTGTCATCCTCGATCAGCGGCACCTGCTGGCGTTCGCACAGCGCCACCAGCCGGGCTTTTTCCGCGTCCGGCATCACGCAGCCCAGCGGATTCTGGAAGTTCGGCACGACCACCACGGCGCGGATGTTGCCGTGGGTCTGGAAGGCCAGGTCCAGCGCCTCGATCGACAGGCCATGCTGCGGGCTGGTGGGGATTTCCAGCGCGCGCATGCCCAGGCTTTCCAGGATCTGCAGCAGGCCGAAGTAGCAGGGCGATTCCACCGCGATCGTGTCGCCCGGCCGCGCGACCGCGCGCAGCGCCAGGTTCAGCGCCTCGATGCAGCCATGCGTGACGATGACATCATCGGCGCTGGCGTTGATGCCGTTGGCCAGCGCGCGGCGGGCCAGCACGGCGCGCAGTTCGGGATGCCCCTGCGGCGGCACCGGACTGACCAGCATCTGTGGCGATTGCCGCAGGGCGCGGATCATCGCCTGCTTCAGCTCTTCCATGGGGTAGGCCTCGGGCACGGCCGCCGCCAGCGCGAAGTTGGCGCTGACAGGATGGGCCTCGCATTTGGCGATGAAGTCAGAGACGCGGTCGTGGATGCCCACGTACTGGGCGGCGCCCAGCGCCTGCCGGATGTCCGGCTCGGCCACCGGCGGTATGCCGTTGCGCCGGGGCTTGAGCACGAAATAGCCGGAACGCGGCCGCGCCTCGATCAGGCCGTCGTCTTCCAGCAGGCGGCAGGCCTGCAGCGCCGTGGACAGGCTGACATGGTGGGTGCGGACCAGGGTGCGGACCGAGGGCATGCGCTGGTCCGGCGCAAGCACGCCGTTCTGGATGGCGCGCCGGTAGTGATTGGCCAGGCGGAGATAGAGCGGTTGCGATTCCATGCGCCGATCATGCTCCCCGTGTGTGGATGGCGGCTAGGCACAGATGCAGCCAAAGTACACCATAACAGCAAGGAAATCGAGCTTCTGCATCGGTACAGAAAGCCGGGATGTGTGGCTGTTGCGCATAGCAGGGCCGGCGTAGCCTGTCAGCATCGACAGGAGATGATCATGAACCCCAATTCCCCGCCCGGGCCGCACACGACGCGCCTGGATCTGGCCAGCGGCGCCTCGCGGACATTCCTGCTGCGGGCCGGCGCCAACATCGTCTGCCTGAGCGGCAGCCTGCTCATCGATGCGCCGCGCCTGGCCGAAAACGGCGCGCCGTGCCCGCCGCTGCGCCTGAATGCGGGCGAGGCGCAGGGCGTGGGGCACGGCGGCGTGTTGCGCATCACCGCCATCGGCGCCGCCCAGCTGGTATGCCTGAATCCGCCGGGCTGGATGGCCCGTCTGGGGCATCTGCTGCGGGGTGGGCTGGCGCTGCTGACGGGCGTCGCGGCGCGTCAAAAAACCGGGGGCGGAGTCGATGCGCTGCACAACATTTCAAAATGATGTATGATTCACACATCAGACGCGGGGTGGAGCAGTCTGGCAGCTCGTCGGGCTCATAACCCGAAGGTCGTAGGTTCAAATCCTGCCCCCGCAACCAGTTTCAGCAGCGTCGCCATTTGATGGCCGCGCGATAAAAAGCCCCGAATGCGCAAGCGTCGGGGCTTTTTGCTATCCGCGTTCCGGCCAGGGCCAGCTTGTCCTTCGCGTCGTCCCGGGCGGAACCGGTCCGCGCAGGCTCATGCCGCCGGGCGATGATCAAGCAATGCCCGCGCGCAGGCGCTCGGCTTAGGCTCATCGCCTGGATGAGCCGCTTGCGTTGCCGTCATTCCGAGTACTCGCCGTCGGCGACGCGATTCATGTGCAGGGCCGGCTCCGCCAGGAAATCCTGGAACGTGGCGATATCGCCGTACTCCTCGTGTTCGATATCCCAGTAGCCGATGCGCCGGGTCTTGGGATTCCAGACCAGTAGGGTGTCGGAATAATCGCCGGACGAGCGGCTCAGGCGCAGCACCTTCTTGCGGCCGGCCTGCATCGGCACCGTGTCCGTCAGCGCGAAGAACTCCACGAAACCGAAATCGCAGTCCGGCAGTTCGATGCGTCGCTGCGCGCCTTGCAGGAAATCGAGCAGGTCCGGCGGCAGCTTGTAGGGCTTGAGTTCATGCAGCCGGTTGGCCAGGCTGTGCAATTCCGGGGGTTCCAGCGATTTGAAGTACGCCGCCAGCGCCGCGTCGTCCTGCTCGACCGCGACGGTATAGGGGCGGTCGCCGTCGCGATTGCTCAGCGATACGTCCGCGCCATGCTCCACCAGCAGGCGGCACAGGTTCAGGTCGCGATTGCGGGCGGCCACCAGCAGGGGCGTCGCGCTATCGGAGAACACCTGGTCGCGGGCGCGGAAATTGATGTCCACGCCATGCGCGAGAAAGAAATCCACCGCCTGCCGGTTGCGATTGAATACCGCCGAGCGGAAGGCTTCCCCGCCATGCATGGCCACGGTGTGCCCGAGCGCCTCGATGACCGGCAGGTGCTTGAGCTTCTTTCCGTACAGCGCCTGCTGGTAGGCGTCGCCGCCGACCTTGCGCCGGGCGTGGATGTCGGCGCCGTGGGCCGCCAGATACCGCATCAGGTCCGGCGTGCCGTAGCGGGCGGCCAGCGGAAACGCGGGCGCGTCCGCGCGGTTCAGGTCGGCGCCGCGCTCGACCAGCCAGTGCACGGACGCGGTGGCATGGGCGGCCAGCGCCAGCATGAGCGGGGGTTCCCTGGTGTGCGGGCCCAGCACGATGGCGGTCTCGATATCGCAGCCTTCGGCCAGGGCGCTGTCCAGCGCGGCGACGTCGCCCGCCAGCAGCGCCGCCACGAACGGCGGCACGGTCTCGAAATTGCCGATGTCGGCGATCTTCACCATCAGGCGGAACTCCAGTCGTGTCATGGGCGCGCGCCGTGCAGGGCGCGCGGGTGGCGGGCCATCCTAGCACGCGCGTCGCGGGTCCCCGGCTGCCTCGCCGCTTGCGCCAGGTCAAGCGCAAGCGTGGTCCGGAGTTTCCCCGATACCTTGCGGGCGCACGGCGGGGCGGTGCTGAGCTACCATGGTTCCAGCCTGCGGCTTGGCCGCGAACAAGGAGGGTGCATGGGTACTGCAAAATACGATCATCCCGGTTATGTCGCCGACACGGGCGATGCAGGCAAGTATCACGTGGGCATCTGGTGCCCGCACGGCTATCCCGCCCATATTCATATCGGCAGGCCGGCCGATGGCGGCGACCCCCTGGCGCTGCTGCGCCTGCGCATACCGGACGGCGTGTTCCAGTCGCTGGCCGACGATCCCGAGACGCTGTGCAGGCGGGCGCTCGGACAGGCGCTGGGCGCGGGCCTGCTGCGCACCGTGGCGGTGGACGGCGACTACCAGGAGATCCGTTTCGAACTCGACGCCGAGCCCTGGGGCGGCCCCATGCAGGCGGCGCGGGCCTGACGAGTTGCCCACAGCGGTTGTGGAAAAGCCTTGGGATAGCCGCTGTGCATGTGTAAATAGTGACGTAATAACAAGGGCTTGGCGCCGGCGCTCAATAAGTGTCCGATCCGGCGCCCGGTCCCTGTTCACCACCCCCATGCGACAATCGCAGCCGCCGCGACGCCCGCGGCGCTTTTTTTTGTTTTTCCCACGCCATGATTCCGCCACGTTGCTCCGCATTTCCGTGCCTGTTCCGCCATGACTGCTCGCGGGCGTTCGTCGCTCGCGACGGACGCGCGGGGGCGGGACGATGAGCGTGGTGACGGGCGACGCCAGGCCCGGGCGCGTGGCCGTGATCGGCGGCGGTCCTGCCGGCCTGATGGCGGCCGAGGGTCTGGCCGCCCGGGGCTGCAGCGTGGATGTGTATGACGCCATGCCGTCGGTCGGCCGGAAGTTCCTGATGGCGGGCCGGGGCGGATTGAACCTGACGCACAGCGAGCCGGCCGGGCCGTTCCTGGCCCGCTATGGCGATCGCGCCGCGCAGGTCGCGCCATGGCTGGCGCGGATGGATGCCGCCGCCTTGCGCGACTGGGCGCATGGCCTGGGCGTGCGCACCTTCGTCGGCACGTCGGGCCGCGTGTTCCCCGAGGAAATGAAGGCCGCGCCCCTGCTGCGCGCCTGGCTGGCGCGGCTGCGCGCGGCCGGCCTGCGCTTTCACATGCGGCACCGCTGGCTGGGCTGGCCCGAGGATGCGGCGGGCGGCGCCGCGGATCTGCGTTTCGATACGCCCGAGGGCGAGCGTCGCGCCTCGGCCGATGCCGTCGTGCTGGCCCTGGGCGGCGGCAGCTGGGCCCGCCTCGGTTCGGATGGCGCCTGGGCGCCGGGCCTGCGTGCGCGCGGCGTTGCCGTGGCGCCGTTGCGGCCGGCCAATTGCGGGTTCGACGTGGACTGGTCGGAACATTTCCGCGAGCGCTACGCGGGCCAGCCGGTCAAGCCGGTGTCCATGCGCTGCGGCGATGACGCGAAGGCGCGGCAGGGCGAGTTCGTGGTCACGCGCAGCGGCATCGAGGGCAGCCTGGTCTATGCGCTGTCGGCGGCGTTGCGCGATCGCCTGCAGGCCGATGGCCGCGCGACCGCGGTGCTGGATCTGCTGCCAGACTGGCCGCAGGAAAAAGTGATGGCGGCGGTGACGCATCCGCGCGGCTCGCGTTCGCTGTCCAGCCATTTGCAGAGCCGGCTGGGCCTGACCGGCGTGAAGGCGGGCTTGCTGCGCGAATGCGCGGGCGAGCAGGCGCTGCGCGATCCCGCCCTGCTGGGCGTGCGCATCAAGGCGCTGCCGGTGCCGTTGCAGCGCGCGCGTCCGATCGACGAGGCGATCAGCACGGCGGGGGGCGTGAGCTTCGATGCGCTGACGCCGGGCCTGATGCTGCGCGCCATGCCCGGCGTGTTCTGCGTTGGCGAAATGCTGGATTGGGAGGCGCCCACCGGCGGCTATCTGCTGACTGCCTGCATGGCGGGCGGGCTGGCGGTGGCGGATGGCGTGGCGGCCTACCTGGGCGCGCCACGCGGGGATTGAGGCTTCAGGAACTGGTGAGGATGGACGGACTCGCCGGCGCGGCGCGCGGGGCCAGGTCGCTGACCACCTGGCCGACCACGGGCGGCGCGCCGTCCTGGGCCAGGATGCCGATGACCCGGGTAACCGAACTGGCTTCCACGCGGGAACCCTGGCCCGGATCCTGAACCAGCTGCCAGATCACCGCGTCCGCGGCCTCGATGTCGGTCAGGCTGGCGTTGGATTCGTCCAGGCAGCCACGGGTGAATGCGGACCAGTCGGCCGCGCTGCAAGGCAGCCCGTGCGCCGTGGCCAGGCGCGCCAGCGCCAGCGGCGCGTCGCGCTGGCTCGCGGCCTGCTGGGCGGCGGCGCCCAGCGACACGTCCAGCGACAGCTGGCGCAGAAATTCCACGACGTTATCCGTATTCATCTTGCGGTCTCCCTCTCAAGCCGTTCAGGTTGGCGGGCGTGGTGGTGTCAGCTGGGCTTGCCGCCCAGCATCGACACCAGCGATTGCTTCAGGCGCGGCGAAAAAATAGGCACGGTGTGGGACACGCCGCTGCGGTCCACGCCTTCTTTCAGTTCGACGGACTGCCCCTGGAACACTTCCGGCGCGCGGGCGATGTCGTTGTAGCGCGCGAGCAGCGCGTCCACCTGGGACTGGGCGTCCGCCAGCGTGCTGCACGAAGCCAGTTTGCCGGCCGCGTGTTCCTGCAGGATGCGATGCAGGTCGTCGATGAAAAGGGCCAGCGCCGCCGGACCCCGGCAGCCAGGCTGTTCCCAGCCCCAGCTTTTCGGGGCCGTAGCGCCGGCCGTCGATGCGTATGTCTTGGTCATTCGTGCATCCTAATGCATTGCCGTGAAATGCGCGACAAGGGCAAGCGAGCGTCGGCCGGGGGCGCTTCGGCCGGGGGCGGCGAGCCCGCTTTCGCGGGCGGATGGCCGATGCTCAAGACGCGGGCTTTGCGGTATGCTGGGCTCGGTTTTCAAGCTAGGAAAGGAGAACTCCATGAAGAACAAAGTCTTTCTCGTCATGCTGCTTTCGATCGCCGCGCTTTCGGCGGGCTGCAATACCGTCGCGGGCGCGGGCAAGGATATACAGCGCGGCGGAGAAAAGATCGAGGACGCCGCCAAGAAGTAGGCAGCCTCGCCAGCGTCTGTTCGCGCGGCGCAGGGCCGCGTCCGGGATGCCCAGGCATGCCGGACGCGGTTTTTTTATCGCCGGGCGGCTCCCGGACGGCGCGCCGCCTTGACGGCCCCAAGCGGGCGCCGCATGTCGTGCCCGGCCGGTCACGAATGCGGGGCTGGCATAATCGCGGGAATCCGAAAGTCTGAAACGGGAACGATGATGCGCAAGTCTGTATGGATGGTGGGCGCGATGCTGGCGGCGTCGCTGGGCGGGTGCGCGAGCACCGGCGTGTACGAGGCCGAAACCGCGCTGCACGAAACCTTCATCGTCGACACGAATTCGCAGGCCGCGTTCCGACGCGCGGGCGAGTACGTGCGCGCCTGCCACGTGAACGTCGCCCATCCCTACAACGTCGCCTATGCCTGGAAGCCCAAGCTGGGCGAGAAGGGCGCGCCCGACGAGGTGCAGGTCTACAAGGTGGGCGAGCAGGCCAAGGTGCTGGAACTGATCACGTCCGAAGCCGAAAGCCCGAGCAAGGCCAAGGTGACGATCACCGTGGTCGGCGAAGGCCGCTGGGACAAGGCCGAGATCGCCGCCGCCCGCGCCTCGATCGAGAGCGCCACGCCGGCCTGCCGCCAGGGCGGCTGATCATGGAGCCGCGCTCGGGGCAGGGTCGGGCAGGCGCGATGGCGTTCGCGCTGTTCGCCGGCGCGTTCCGCCTGCTGGCCTGGATCAACGGCGGCGCGGCGCTGGTGCTGGTGTTCTTCATGCTGGGCGTGATCGGCTCGGACGTGGCCGCGCCCGATCTGCAGGCGCCGCTGGCGCTGTACCTTGCGGGTTTCCTGGGCGCCTGCGGCGGCCTGCTGTTCGGCTGGCTGGCGCAGGCCAGCCTGTTGCGGCAGGGCGACATCCTGCGGCCCGGCCGGCGGCACTGGCCGGCCCAGGCGCTGGCCGTGCTTTTCTATGTCGTGAGCGCGCTGTGCTTCTGCGCCGCCTGCTGGCTGGCCGCCGGTTCCGCCGCCACGGCCGATGCCTCGGTGACGACGGGCTACACCGGCGTCTAGGAAAAATCACGGGTAAACCCGTGTGCGCAAAAGTGTTGGACTTGCACTTGCGTTGAGAATAATATGCGCAGTGCGTATATAAATCCTCTTCCTCGGGGCCTGTCATGACCATCTCCCAGCAAGCTTTCCTGCGCGACGCCATGCGACGCCTGAACCTGACGCGCGACGTCTTCGCCACCCGCATCGGCGTCAAGCGCCGGGCGCTGGATACCTGGCTGCTGCCCGAGGGTTCGCAGGAATTCCGCGCCATGCCGGAAGTGGTGCAGCGCTTCGTCAGTGAAATCGTGCAGAACGGCGTGCTGCTGGAAAAATATACGCAAAGCGTACAAGATGGCCCGCTGCGTGACCGTATCGCCGTCGAAGGCAAGCATCAGCTGGTATCGGTGGATCAGTTCACCCGCGAATCGGTGGAAGACCTGTTCCGTGTGGCCGACATGATGCAGCCCATCGCGCGTCGCCAGAAGATCTCGCGCGTGCTCGAGGGCGCGGTGCTGGGCAACCTGTTCTTCGAGGCCAGCACCCGTACCCGCGTCAGCTTCGGCTCGGCCTTCTGCCGCCTGGGCGGTTCGGTCTGCGACACCACCGGCTTCACGTTCTCGTCCATGGCCAAGGGCGAATCCATCTACGACACCAGCCGCGTCATGAGCGGCTATGTCGACGCGATGGTGATCCGTCATCCCGACCAGGGCTCGGTGGCCGAATTCGCGCGCGCCACCAACATTCCGGTGGTCAACGGCGGCGACGGTCCTGGCGAACACCCCAGCCAGGCGCTGCTGGACCTGTACACGATCCTGACCGAGTTCTCGCGCCTGGGCAAGCTGCTGGACGGCGCCCACATCGCCATGGTCGGCGACCTGAAATATGGCCGCACCGTGCACTCGCTGATCAAGCTGCTGGCCCTGTACAAGGGCGTGAAGTTCTCGCTGGTGTCGCCGCGCGGCCTGGAGATGCCGTCCTACATCATCGAACAGGCCAGCCGCAACGGCAACGTCATCGAGCAGAAGAGTTCGCTGGGCGAGGGCCTGGCGGGCGCCGACGTGATCTACGCCACGCGCGTGCAGAAAGAGCGCTTCGCCAACGAAGAGAACGAAGGCTACACGCCCGACTTCCAGATCAACCGCGCCATCATCGATGAATACTGCGGTCCGGACACCATCGTGATGCACCCGCTGCCGCGCGACAGCCGTCCCGGCGCCAACGACCTGAGCGTGGACCTGAACCACGATCCGCGCCTGGCGATCTTCCGCCAGACCGACAACGGCATCCCCATCCGCATGGCGATCTTCGCGGTGCTGCTGGGCGTGGAAGGGCTGGTGCAGCACTCGATGCGCGACGTGACGTGGCAGCATCCCACCCACATCGGTCCCGACGACTCGGCCTTCCACGGCCTGGACTGATCCGCGCCGTTCCGATTTCCTCACAAGGCGGCCGCGCTTGCGGCCCGCCCCGGGCGATTTGAAGCATAATCCGCGCTGGTTTTGCCGTCGGGATGTCCCCGCGGCGAGTTTGTGTCGCGCGCCGCTGCCGGGCGCGCTTCGGGGCTAGCGGCCCTGATCCGGTCGGATGGTCCCCTATGTCTTCGAGCAGCAGCGCAATCCCCGTCACTCCCGCCGTTGCCGGCCAGGCCTGCTATCTGAGCGCATCGAATGCGCAGGCCTGGCAGGCGGTCTACCAGTCCGTGGACGCCTACACCCGGGGGCAGGTCGCCGCCGTGGTGTCCGACAGCGCCACCGCGCTGGTCGACGCCTTCTATTCCACGCTGTTGTCCGATGCCGAGGCGGGGCCGCGCCTGTCGCACGAGATCGTCTCGACCCGCCTGAGCAGCGCCATGAAGGGCTGGCTCAAGGGCCTGCTCTGCGTGCGCGACCAGGGCGATATCGCGGCGCTGATGGCGACGCAGAAAAAGGTCGGCGAGGTCCACGCGCGCGTGCACATCCCCATTCATCTGGTGATGGCCGGCGCGCGCATCCTGAAGAACGAGATCGCGCTGCGCCTGCGCGCCAGCGACCTGGACGGCATGGCCGCGTCGGTGGCCACGCAGTACGTCTGCAATCTGTTCGACCTGGCGATCGAGCAGATGAGCCGCGCCTTCATGCGCGACGTCAACCGCGGCGCGCGCAACGACGAGGCCTACCGGCTGTTCGCGCTGGGGCAGAACATCTCCACCGAGCGCGAGCGGCAGCGCGCCGCGCTGCTCGAATGGAGCCAGGCCGTGCTGATCGGCCTGCACTACCGCGCGCCGGAGCAGGTGCTGCCGCGCCTGGCGGCCTCGGAGTTCGGCCTGTGGCTGCACCACAAGGGCGGCGTGCTGTTCGAAAGCGCGCCCGCGCTGCGACAGATCATGGAAGCGGTGGCGCGGCTGGATGATGTGGTGCTGCCCGGACTGATGCGCGGCGCCGAGGGACAGGGCGCCATGCCGGACCTGGTGCGCGAGCTGCAGGAACTGGTGGCGCGCATCAAGCACCTGCTCAACGGTCTGTTCGACATGGTGGCGGAAATCGAGAGCGGCAGCGATCCGCTCACCAACGTGTTGAACCGGCGCTTCCTGCCCTCGGTCATCGGCCGCGAGATCGCCATCGCCACGCGTCAGCATTCCGCGTTTTCCGTGCTGCTGCTGGACATCGACCACTTCAAGTCCATCAACGATCAGTATGGGCACAGCGGCGGCGATCAGGTGCTGCGCCAGTTCGCCGAGGTCGTGCACCAGGCCTGTCGTTCCAGCGACTTCGTGTTCCGCTACGGCGGCGAGGAATTCCTGGTGGTGCTGGTGGACACGGGGCTGGAGGCCGCGATGCTGGTCGCGCAAAAGCTGGGCGCGGAAATCCGCCGCCACGCCTTCTCGGTGTCGGAGGCCGCCAATCTGAAGATCACGGCCAGCATCGGCGTGGCCTCGTTCGACGGCCATCCCGACTACGCCTACCTGATCGAGCGGGCCGACAAGGCGCTGTACCGCGCCAAGCAGGCCGGACGCGACCAGGCCGTCGCGGCCTGAGCGGCGGGGGCCGCCGCGCCCCCTGGGCCGCCGTGGGCCCAGACCTTGGCGGCCACGCTGTTCCGGCGCGCGCCGGATGTCGGATCGCACAATGCAGAACCCCCGGAAGGCTGGATCGGAATCCAGCTTCCCGGGGGTTTTGGCATTCAGGCTTCGGTCATCCCGGGCTGTCCCGGGATGCGGCGCTCAGACGCGCTTTTCGCCGCCCAGCGCCTCGACCAGCTCGGCCATCAGCTTGGCCAGCTCGCCCGTCATCAGCATCATGTCGGAATCGAACTTCTCGTCGTCGTTCGCGGCGATGGCTTCGTTGCCTTCCTTGAGCACGTCCAGCGGCGCGACGCGCTTGACGTCCAGGTTCTCGGTCAGCACGAAGGAGATGCGGTCGGCCCAGGTCATGGCCAGGCGCGTGCACTGCTTGCCGGACTGGATGTGGCGGCGCACGTCGTCGGCGTCGATGGAGTGCTTGACGTATCGGATCGCCGCGCCGCTTTCGCCGGACGAGCGCAGCTCGGTGTCCTGGTCGATGGTGAAGTTGGACGGCGCCTCGTCCTCGGCCAGCCAGCCGGTCATGGCCGAGGCGGGCGACTGGGCCACGTACAGGTTTTCCAGCGGGAACGGGTCGATGCACTTGGCCAGCAGCCCGATCACTTCATCGGCCTTGGCGGAAGCGGCCGCGTCGATCACCAGCCAGTGGTTCTGCGGGTCGATCCAGACGCGGGTGTCGCGGTACACGCTGAAGGCGCGCGGCAGCAGCTCGTCGGTGACGCGCTCCTTGATTTCCTTCATCTGCTTGCGGCCCGGCTTGTAGCCTTGCTGCTCTTCGATTTCCTGGGCGCGCGCCTTGGCGACCTGGTTGACCACGGTGCCGGGCAGCAGCTTCTTCTCGGCGCGCAGCGTCAGCAGGATCTGCCCGCCCACCACGTGCGCCAGCCCGCCGTTCTCGCGCGGCGGCACCCAGCCCAGGCTCTGCATTTCGAGGTTGTTGGCGCCGGCGCTGCCGCTGGCCTGATAGGCATGCCGCGCGAGCGTTTCTTCCAGCTGCTCGCCCACGAGCGTCCACGGCGAGGAAAGGCGGTAGATCTTAAGGTTCTTGAACCACATGTGCGTCGGCCAAAAGGGTTGATTCTATACGACCCGGCCCACCCGGATCGACCTTGCGCTGCGCGCGCGCGACGCGACACGATCTGTCACTGACAGCCCGGAGCGCATGCGGTAACGTCCGCCGCAACGCTCATCGACACAAGGAGAATGGCATGAAATTGTCGACAATCATTGGCGCAGTGCTGATCGTGCTGGGCGTGGCCGCGCTGGCGTACAAGGGCTTCAACTACAAGTCCGAAGAGACCGTGCTGCAGATCGGCTCGGTCAAGGCCACCGCGGAAACGGAGAAGTCCGTGGCCATTCCGTCCTGGGCGGGCATCGCCGCCATCGTGGTCGGCGTGCTGGCGGTCGGCGTGGGCATGCGCCGCTGACACGACGCCAAGGTATTTTCCGAAGGCCCGCGCTTGCGCGGGCCTGTTCGCGCGCGCAAAAAAAAAGCGGCCCGGCGCTATGCAGGCCGGGCCGGTACGGGAGCACGCAATGCCGCGTCATAAAAGGCTCGCGGGGAACGCGACATTGGTGTCAGAGCAGCAGCCCTGCAAATCGTCTGGCAGGGGGATCAATCGCCAGGTGATTTGGCGCAAGGCCGTAATCTGAGGCGCCAGTCTAAGGGCAGGGGTCTGACAGCGTCCTGAATCGAACAGGGCGCGCGCGGAACACAGAATTCCATGCGCGGCATGGCGAAGGGGCCCGTCCCGCGACGTGTCTGCCGGCGCGGGTCCGGCGCGCGCCGGCAGGCCTTGGCGGTTCGACGCGGACAGGGCAAAAAAAAAGCTCCCGAGGGAGCTTTGTGAAAGGCCGGGCAGGCGCAGCAGTCCCGCCCGGCGGGGGATGGATGGTTTACTCGTTGATGTCGTTGTCCTTGGTCTCGCGCACGAACAGCGTGCCGATGACCAGCGTCATCACGGCGATGATGATCGGGTACCACAAGCCATCGTAGATGTTGCCGGTGGCGGCGACCACGGCGAAGGCGACCGGGGGCAGGAAGCCGCCGAACCAGCCGTTGCCGATGTGGTACGGCAGGCTCATCGAGGTGTAGCGGATGCGGGTCGGGAACATTTCCACCAGCATGGCCGCGATCGGGCCGTACACCATGGTCACGTAGATCACCAGGATGGTCAGCAGCAGCACGACCATGACGTTGTTGCTCTGGGCCGGATCCGCCTTGGCGGGATAGCCGTGCGTGCGGATCGCGGTGGTCAGGGCCTTGTCCAGCTCGGCGGCCTTGGCCTTGAACTCGGCCGGCGCCAGCGTCTTGCCGTCGAACGAGGCGAACTCGTCGTTGCCGATCTTGACCTTGGCGACCGAACCGGCGGGCGCCGCTTCGTTCTTGTAGTTCACCGAGTTGCGGGCCATGAAGGACTTGACCACGTCGCAGGAGCTGGTGAACGAGGCCGTGCCCACGGGGTTGAACTGGAACGAGCAGGTCGCCGGATCCGCGATCACCGTCACCGGGGCCGAGGCCTGGGCCTTTTCCAGCGCCGGGTTGGCGAAGTGGGTCAGACCCTGGAAGATCGGGAAGTAGGTCAGCGCGGCGATCAGGCAGCCCGCCATGATGATGGGCTTGCGGCCGATCTTGTCCGACAGCGCGCCGAACACGACGAAGAACGGGGTGCCGATCAGCAGCGCCACGGCGATCATGATGTTGGCGGTGTTGGCGTCGACCTTCAGCGTCTGCGTCAGGAAGAACAGCGCGTAGAACTGGCCCGTGTACCAGACCACGGCCTGGCCGGCGGTCAGGCCCAGCAGCGCCAGCAGCACGACCTTCAGGTTCTTCCACTGGCCGAACGATTCGGCGATCGGCGCCTTCGAGCCCTTGCCTTCTTCCTTCATGCGCTGGAAGGTCGGCGATTCATTGAGCTGCATCCGGATCCACACCGAGATGCCCAGCAGCACCACCGAGATCAGGAACGGAATGCGCCAGCCCCAGGCCTTGAAGTCGTCTTCGCCCATGAACGTGCGGATGCCCAGGATCACCAGCAGCGACAGGAACAGGCCCAGCGTGGCGGTGGTCTGGATCCACGACGTGTAGAAGCCGCGGCGGCCATGCGGCGCGTGTTCGGCCACGTAGGTGGCCGCGCCCGCCGTATTCGCCGCCCAGCGCCAGGCCTTGCAGCAGGCGCAGCACGATCAGGATCGCGGGAGCGGCCAGGCCGATGCTGGCGTAGCTGGGCAGCACGCCCACCAGGAAGGTGGACAGGCCCATGATCACGATGGTGACCAGGAACGTGTACTTACGGCCGACCAGGTCGCCCAGGCGGCCGAACACCAGCGCCCCGAACGGACGCACGGCGAAGCCCGCCGCGAACGCCAGCAGGGCGAAGATGAAGCCCGCGGTGGGGTTCACGCCGGAGAAGAAGTGTTGCGCGATGATGGCCGCGAGCGAGCCATACAGATAGAAGTCATACCATTCGAAAACCGTGCCCAGCGAGGACGCGAAGATGACGCGGCGTTCATCCTTGGTCATCGGGCGCGGATCCGCGGAGGGACCGCGGCCTGCCACAGTGGTTGTGCTCATGATGTCTCCTCGTTTTTGTCGCCGGCGGTTTCTCCGCCGTGCCTGACCCTCCGCCGGCGAGGCCGACATCGAGCTATACGCAAGGTAGGGAACGAGACTGACTCGGTTCTGACGTAACCCTTACCTGAGGCTTAAATTTGCAACAAAAAGAAACCGCCTCATAGGGAGGCTAGGGATAGCACTTAGGAACCAAAAGCGTGGGCGTCGCGCTGTTTTGGGCTTTCGGCAAGCCGCCGCGGCCATTGGAAGGGATGCATGCGCGGGCATATCCGCGCAGCGACGCGCTAGGCGTCGGCGGACGGGTCCGGTTCCGCGTACAGCGGGAAGGCGACGCGGATGCGGGTGCCCGGCAGGTCGGAATAGGGGCTGGGATGGTCGCTGATGACGACCGTGGCCTGGTGGGTCTGCGCGATCTCGCGCACGATCGCCAGGCCCAGGCCGCTGCCGTCGGACAGCGTGCCCAGCACGCGGTAGAAGCGGTCGAAGACCCGCTCGCGTTCTTCCGGCGCGATGCCGGGGCCCGAGTCCTCGACCTCAAGCACGCCTTGCTCGCCCAGGCTCTGCACCCGCACCGTGATATGGCCGCCGCGCGGCGTGTAGCGCAGCGCGTTGTCCACCAGGTTGTTCAGCAGCTCGGCCAGCAGCAGCGGGTTGCCGTTGATCTCGACCGGCGTCTCGGCGCCCTCGAAGCCCAGGTCGGTGCTGAGCGACAGCGCGTGCGGCACCCAGTGCATGGCCTGCTCGTAGGCGATGGCGTTCAGGTCGGTGCGGGCCAGGCCGATGGCGGCGGGGTTCTCGGCGCGCGCCAGCAGCAGCAGCTGGTTCACCAGGCGGGTGGCGCGCTCCGATCCGGTGACCAGCTGGCGCAGGCTGGATTGCATTTCCTCGGGACTGGCGTCGCGCAGCGCCAGCTCGGCCTGCGTGCGCAGCCCGGCCAGCGGCGTCTTCAGCTGGTGCGCGGCGTCTGCCACGAAGCGGCGCTGCGCCTGCACGTTGGACGACAGCCGGTCCAGCAGGTCGTTCATGGCCGCCAGCAGCGGCGCGATCTCGGACGGCGCGGCGCGCTCGTCGATCGGCGACAGGTCGTCGGGCCGGCGCGCGCGCAGCCGCTGTTGCAGCGCGTTCAGCGGCGCCACGCCGCGCGACAGCCCGAACCACACCAGCAGCACCGCCACGGGCAGCACCACGAACTGCGGGATGATCACGCCCTTGATGATGTCGTTGGCGAGCTGGGTGCGCTTTTCCACCGTTTCGGCCACGATCAGCAGCGCCGGCTGCGTGCCGGGCAGGTTCAGGTCGACCCAGGTGTAGGCCATGCGCACGCCGAAGCCGCGCAGCGTGTCGTCCTCGTACAGCACCTGGCCGGGGCTGGGCTGGCCCACGCTGGCCGGCAGCGGCAGGGCGCGGTCGCCCCCCAGGTACTCGCCGCGGCTGCCCAGCGCCAGCCAGAACACGCTGTCGGTCTCGTCGGCGCGCAGCACCTCGCGCGCGGCGTCGGTCATCTTCAGCGTCGCGCGGCCGTCCTGCGCGTGGACCTGGCGCGTCAGCACGTGCAGATTGTTGGCCAGCGCGCGGTCGTAAGGCACGTTGGCGATGTTCTGGGCGACCACATAGGTGATGGCCACGCTCATGGGCCACAGCAGGAACAGCGGCGCCAGCATCCAGTCCAGGATCTCGCCCAGCAGCGACCGTTGCGGCGGCGCGAAGCTGGGGCCCTTGGCCCCCGCCCGCATGACATCCAGTGCTTCTTGATTGAGCTTTTCGGGATGCTGCGGGGAATCAGCTGGCGAGGTAGGCCGCACCCTGGTCCCGTTCAAGGCAATAGCCCAGGCCGCGCACGGTCACGATCTTCACGCCGCTGGGCTCGAGTTTCTTGCGCAGGCGGTGCACATAGACCTCGATCGCGTTGGTGCTGACTTCCTCGCCCCATTCGCACAGGTGATCGACCAGCTGGGTCTTGCTGACCATGCGGCCGCTGCGCGTGAGCAGGATTTCCAGCAGGCTGACCTCGCGCGCGGACAGGTCCAGCGTCTGCTCGTCGACCATCGCCACGCGGCCGGTCTGGTCGAACACCAGGCGGCCATGCTTGAGCAGCGTGGCGCCGCCGCCGGCGCCCCGGCGGGTCAGCGCGCGAACGCGCGCCTCCAGCTCGGACAGCGCGAAGGGCTTGGCCATGTAGTCGTCGGCGCCCAGGTCCAGGCCTTTGACGCGCTGCTCGATGCTGTCGGCGGCGGTCAGGATCAGGACGGGCAGGGAGGAATTGCGCGCGCGCAGGCGCCGCAGCACTTCCAGGCCCGCCAGATGGGGCAGGCCGAGGTCCAGGATGAGCAGATCGAAGGCCTGGGCGGCCAGCGCGGAATCGGCCGCGAGGCCGTCGCGCACCGCGTCGACCGCGTAGCCATTGTGCCGGAGCGAGCGGGACAAGCCGTCTGCCAGGATACTGTCGTCTTCGGCGATCAGGATACGCATGGGCTGCTGCTAGTGTTGTACGTCCCCCGCGCGATGCCGGTTGCTGCCCTGTCGCCCGCGCGGATTTTTTCTTCTGTCGCGGGCGGTCCGGCGGCGCAATGGGGACGAATCACCGGGGGCGTCTGGAATTCTGTCACAGGGCGCGGCGCTTGCCACTCAGGGTATACGTGGAAAACTCTGGCACACTGTTTTTTTGTACAGTACAATCCGATGCCATAATCTCGACCGCAACCCGACCCGCAACCCGATACGTTACACAGACAGGACTTCACATGGACGACAAAACCACCAAGGCCGCTGCCGCGGAAAAGGCCAAGGCGCTCGCCGCCGCGCTCTCGCAGATCGAAAAGCAGTTCGGCAAGGGCTCGATCATGCGCTACGGCGACAACGAAGTCTCCCACGACATCCAGGTGGTTTCCACGGGTTCGCTGGGTCTGGACATCGCGCTGGGCGTCGGTGGCCTGCCGCGCGGCCGCGTGGTCGAGATCTACGGTCCGGAATCGTCGGGCAAGACCACGCTGACGCTGCAGGTGGTCGCTGAAATGCAGAAGCTGGGCGGCACCTGCGCCTTCGTCGACGCCGAACACGCGCTGGACGTGCAGTATGCGTCCAAGCTGGGTGTGAACCTGGCCGACCTGCTGATCTCGCAGCCGGACACGGGCGAGCAGGCGCTGGAAATCACCGACGCGCTGGTGCGCTCGGGTTCGGTCGACCTGATCGTCGTCGACTCCGTCGCCGCGCTGGTGCCGAAGGCCGAAATCGAAGGCGAAATGGGCGATTCGCTGCCCGGTCTGCAGGCCCGCCTGATGAGCCAGGCGCTGCGCAAGCTGACCGCCACCATCAAGAAGACCAACTGCATGGTCATCTTCATCAACCAGATCCGCATGAAGATCGGCGTGATGTTCGGCAACCCCGAAACCACCACCGGCGGCAACGCGCTCAAGTTCTACGCCTCGGTGCGCCTGGACATCCGCCGCATCGGCTCCATCAAGAAGGGCGATGAGGTCGTCGGCAACGAAACCCGCGTCAAGGTCGTCAAGAACAAGGTCGCGCCGCCGTTCAAGCAGGCCGAGTTCGACATCATGTACGGCGCCGGCATCTCGCGCGAAGGCGAAATCATCGATCTGGGCGTGGCCGCCAACGTGGTGGACAAGTCCGGCGCCTGGTACAGCTACAACGGCAACCGCATCGGCCAGGGCAAGGACAATGTCCGCGAATACCTGAAAGAGCACCGCGAGCTGGCGATCGAGATCGAAAACCGCGTGCGCGAGAACCAGGGCGTGGTCAGCCGCGCCGCCGAGTTCGTGCCCACGGCCGAAGACGCCAGCGAAGACTGAGCGTCCTCGTTGCGCCCGGGCTCGCGCGAGCGGGCGCCGGGCGTGTACGGCAGTCGGGCGACGGCAGGTTCCTGGTTCGGGAACCTGCCGTTGTCGTTTTCCTGTCTACACTTCATGCCATGAGCTGGAAACCTTCCGCCAAATCCTCCGAGCATCTGCGCGCCAAGCTGGATGACGAGTTCGAGACCGTGGCCAAGCCGCAAGGCCTGCGCCGCAGCTCCGACGCGCGCCGCGCCGCCGAGCCCGCCGCCGCGCCGGACGAATGGCAGCGCACGTCCGAGCAGCGCGTCCGCGCCGGCGCGCGCCAGACCCGGGCGGATCGCGAGGGCGCCCGCGACGATGTGCGGGACGACGATGGAGCGGACAGCGATCGGACGGGCCGCGACAGGAAGGAGGGCGGTGCGCAGGCCGATGGCGGCAAGCCCGAGCGCAAGGGGCCGTCGCTGAAGATGCGCGCCGTGGGCTATCTGTCGCGCCGCGAGCATGCGCGCGCCGAATTGGCCCGCAAGCTGGCGCCTCATGCCGAAGATCCGGCCGAGATCGAGGCGGTGCTGGACGCGCTGGAAAAGGAAGGCTGGCTGTCCACCGAGCGTTTCGCGCAGAGCCTCGTGCATCGGCGCGCGTCGCGCCAGGGGGCGGCGCGCATCGTGCAGGAGCTGCGCCAGCATGGCGTGGACGACGGCCAGGTGGCCGAATTGCGCGATCAGCTTCGGTCCACCGAGCACGAGCGCGCGCTGGAGGTCTGGCGCAAGCGCTTCGGCGAAAAGCCGGCCGACCGCGCGGCCTATGCCAAGCAGGCGCGCTTCCTGGCCAGCCGCGGCTTCGCGCAGGATGTCATCCGCCGCATATTGGGCGGCGCGGGCGACGAAGAGTAGACCTGGCCGGCGAGTCGGGCCAGGACCGCAAACGCCAGGCCCCAAACGCCAGGTCTCAAGCGCCAGGTCCCAAGCGCCAAGTTTCCGGCCACAGGCGCCAGGCGTATTGCGCGCAACCATTGCGACCCTGACGGCCCGCTCGCGCGGGCCATCGCCGCCTCCGCGCCTATTTCGCCGACTTGATCCCGCTCAGCGTCTTGAAGCAGACGTCGCGCGTGATGGTCAGGAATTCATCGATGTACGAGGCGTCTGTGTCCTCGCTGCGCACCGTGGCATAGAGCGTGCGCCATACCCCCTGCGGCCCCAGCCGGCACTGCCGCAGCCAGCCCTGGTTCATGTATTCCGTCAGCGCCCAGTTCGGCAGCGCCGCCACGCCGCGGTTGCTGGCGACCAGCTGCGCGATGATGGGGGTGAGTTCGGCCTTGCGTATCGCGGCCGGCTCCACGTCGGCCGGGTCCAGGAACGCGGTGAAGACGTCCAGGCGCTGCTTGTCCACCGGGTAGGTGATCAGCGTCTGGTCCGCCAGCTGGTCCGGCATGACGAACTTGCTGCCGGCCAGGGGATTGGATTCCGATACCGCCAGCACCAGTTCGTACTTGAACAGGGGCAGGTAGTCGACCGCGTCCAGCGGCTGCGGATCGGAGGTGATGACCAGGTCCAGGTCGCCGCGCACCAGCGCGGGCAGTGGCGCGAAGGAGAACGCCGCCGACAGGTCCAGCGCCACGTCCGGCCATTGCGCGCGGAAGGCGTCCAGCGCCGGCATCAGCCACTGGAAGCAGGAGTGGCAATCGATGGCCAGGTGCAGCCGACCGCTGCGGCCCGCCGCCAGGCGCTGCAATTCCCGTTCAGTGGCGCGCATGCGCGGCAGCACTTCGTCGGCCAGCGCCAGCACGCGCAAACCGGCGGTGGTCAGGCGGGCAGGGCGGGTGCGGCGGTTCAGCAGCGGCGTGCCCAGCCGGGTTTCCAGGTCGCGCAGCTGGTGCGACAGGGCGGATTGGGTCAGGTGCAGCCGTTCGGCGGCTTCCTGCAGGCTGCCGCCATCGCGGATGGCGGTCAGGGTTTCCAGGTGACGAATTTCCAGCATGGGGGGCGTTCAGACCAAAAAAGGGCGCGGAAAGAATGCGCGGGAGACGGGCGGACGGGCGGACGGGCGCCGGAACCGGCTATCCCACGGAAGGCTCATGTGCTTATATTTTATGAGATTCTCTCATATTATGAATGTAGACATTGATTTTGACTCAAATTGATTGTGCGCCAGAATAGCCGTCACTTGAACAAATTTTGTCTTCGGGCCTTATCGACATGACGACTATTCATAATCTGGGGTTCCCCCGCATTGGCGCCCATCGTGAACTGAAGCGCGCGGTCGAGGCCTACTGGGCCGGCAAGCAGACCGCCGAAGCACTGGAACAGACCGGCCGCGAGTTGCGCGCCCGCCACTGGCAGCTGCAGGCCGCCAACGGCCTGGCCTTCGTGCCGGTCGGCGATTTCGCCTGGTATGACCAGATCCTGGAATGGACCACGCTGCTGGGCGCCGTGCCCGCGCGCTTCGGCCAGAAGGACAACGAATCCGTGTCGCTGGACACGCTGTTCCGCATGGGCCGCGGCCGCGCGCCCAGCGGCAAGCCCGCCGCCGCCTGCGAAATGACCAAGTGGTTCGACACCAACTACCACTACATCGTCCCCGAGCTGACGCCGGGCCAGACCTTCCGCGTCGCCCGCGAATCGCTGTTCGAGCAGATCAAGGAAGCACAGGCGCTGGGCCTGGCCGTCAAGCCCGTGATCCCGGGTCCGCTGACCTGGCTGTACCTGGGCAAGGGCGATGCCTATGCCGACGGGGCCGCCGACGCCGCCAAGCTCAAGCTGCTGGAAAACCTGCTGCCGGTCTACCAGGCCGTGCTGGCCCGCTGCGCCCAGCAGGGCGTGCAATGGGCGCAGATCGACGAGCCCATCCTGGCGCTGGACCTGCCGCAAGCCTGGCGCGACGCGTTCAAGCAGGTTTACGCCGCGCTGTCGTCCAGCCCGCTGAAGCTGCTGGTCGCGACCTACTTCGACGGTCTGAAGGACAACCTGCCCACCGCGCTGGCCCTGCCTGTGGCCGGCCTGCACGTGGACCTGGTGCGCGCGCCGGAACAGCTGGCCGAGGTCGTTGCCGGCCTGCGCGCCGACCAGGTGCTGTCGGCGGGCGTGATCAACGGCCGCAACATCTGGCGCACCGACCTGGATGCCGCCGCCGCGATGCTGGCACCGATCAAAAAGCAGCTGGGCGAGCGCCTGTGGCTGGCGCCGTCGTGCTCGCTGCTGCATGTGCCTGTGGACCTGGACAATGAAACCGAACTCGATGCCGAGTTGAAGAGCTGGCTGTCCTTCGCCGCGCAGAAGCTGCAGGAACTGAACCTGCTGGGCCGCGCGCTGGACGGCGCCACCGATGCCGCCACCCAGGACGTGCTGGGCAGGCAGCGCGCCGCGCTGGCCGCGCGCCGTTCCTCGACCCGCATCCACAACCCGGCCGTGGCCGCCCGCATGGCCGCCGCCGGCGGCGTGTCGCGCGACCGCGCCCCCTTCGCCGGCCGCATCGCGCGCCAGCAGGAAGAGCTGGGCCTGCCCGCCTATCCCACCACCACCATCGGTTCCTTTCCGCAGACCGCCGAAATCCGCGCGCTGCGCCGCGACTGGAAATCCGGCGCGCTGACCGACTCGGCCTACGAGGCCGCGATCCGCAAGGAAATCGAGGAAGTCATCCGCTTCCAGGAAAAGGTCGGCCTGGACGTGCTGGTGCACGGCGAACCCGAGCGCAACGACATGGTGGAGTACTTCGGCGAGCTGCTGGCCGGCTTCGCCTTCACCAGGAATGGCTGGGTGCAGAGCTACGGCTCGCGCTGCGTCAAGCCGCCGGTCATCTTCGGCGACGTGGCCCGCCCCGCGCCGATGACGGTGGGCTGGTCGTCCTACGCCCAGTCGCTGACCGACAAGCCGGTCAAGGGCATGTTGACCGGACCGGTCACGATCCTGCAGTGGTCCTTCGTGCGCGACGACCAGCCGCGCGAACAGACCTGCCGCCAGCTGGCGCTGGCGCTGCGCGACGAAGTGGTGGACCTGGAAGCCGCCGGCATCAGCGTGATCCAGATCGACGAGCCCGCCATCCGCGAAGGCCTGCCGCTGCGCCGCGCCGACTGGCAGGCCTATCTGGACTGGGCCGTGGACTGCTTCCGCCTGTCGACCGCCGGTGTGCGCGACGAGACGCAGATCCACACGCATATGTGCTATTCGGAGTTCAACGACATCATCGAATCCATCGCCGCCATGGATGCCGACGTCATCACCATCGAGACCTCGCGTTCCAACATGGAACTGCTCAAGGCTTTCGAGGACTTCCGCTATCCGAACGACATCGGCCCGGGCGTATACGACATCCACTCGCCCAACGTGCCTGAAGTCGACTGGATGGTCGGCCTGATGCAGAAGGCGGCCGCGCGCCTGCCCAAGGAGCGGCTGTGGGTCAACCCTGACTGCGGCCTGAAGACCCGCGCCTGGCCCGAGACCGAGGCCGCGCTGATCGGCATGGTGCAGGCCGCCCGCGCACTGCGCGAAGCCGCCTGAACAAGCCGGCGGCCGGCGCGTCCGGCAACGCCCGTCCTCGGCTTGGCCCGCGCCTGCGATGCATGCGCGGGTTTTTGTTTTTCGGGGTATGCCCGCGTGAAATTGGCGTGAAGCCGCCGGCGCGCGGACGCCCGCGCGGCATGGGCACAACGCGCGCGACCTCTTTGCGATGTTTTTGTGCGCGGCCCTTGAACGAATTCCGCTGGTATGGGTCAATAAGCGAAAAATCCCCTTTGCCGGATTGTCGCCTTACCTATGATTCTCCATGGCTCTGACCGGCCGGATCTGCTGATCGCGGAAACGCTGCCGGATATTCTCGAAGCCACGATCCTGCGTCATCCCGACGCCGTCGCCATCCATTGGCAGGATCAGTCCATCACCTACGAAACGCTGGGCCGGCGCGCCGACCTGGCCGCGCACCACCTGATCGAGGCGGGCGTGCGGCCGGGCGATATCGTCGGCCTGTGCCTGCCGCGCGGGGACGAGCTGCTGCTGATGCAGGCCGCCATCGCCAAGGCCGGCGCGGCCTGGCTGCCGTTCGAATCCGATACCCCGCCCGAGCGCATGCAGGCCTGCCTGCAGGACGCCGGCGCGCAGTACATCGTCGCCGGCGGCGAGGTCCAGCTCGACGGCATCGCCACCTGTACGCCCTGGCAGCTGTCGCAGCCGGCGGCCGATTCGGCGCCGCTGCGCCGGCGTGCGGGGCTGCTGCCCGAGCATCCGGCCTACGTCATCTACACCTCCGGTTCCACTGGCAAGCCCAAGGGCGTGCCCATCACCCAGGCCAGCATCTGCCACTTCCTGCGCAGCGAGAACGAAGTGCTGGGCGTGCGCCACGGCGACAAGGTCTACCAGGGCTTTTCGGTGGCCTTCGACATGTCGTTCGAGGAAATCTGGATCAGCTACCTGGTCGGCGCCTCGCTCTGGGTCGCGCCCAAGATGCTGACCACCGACCCCGAGGGACTGCCCGAGGCGCTGGCGCGCGAGGGCGTGACGGTGCTGCACGCCGTGCCCACGCTGCTGGCCCTGTTCAGCCGCGACGTGCCCAGCCTGCGCATCATCAACCTGGGCGGCGAGATGTGCCCGGAGTTCCTGGCGGCGCGCTGGGCCGCGCCGGGCCGGCGCATGTACAACACCTACGGCCCCACCGAGACCACGGTGTCGGCCAGCCTGGCCGAGCTGTTGCCCGGTCAGCCCGTCACCATCGGCACGCCGCTGCCCAACTACGGCATGCTGATACGCGGCGAGGACGGCGCAGTGCTGCCGCAAGGGCAGGTGGGCGAGCTGTGCATCACCGGGCCGGGCGTGGCGGGCGGCTACCTGGGGCGGCCCGAGCTGACGGCCGAGAAGTTCCTGGCCAATCCGCGTCCGCGCGGCGAGCACGATACGCGCATGTACCGCAGCGGCGACCTGGCGCGCATCGACGAGCAGGGCCAGATCCAGTGCCTGGGCCGCAGCGACGACCAGGTGAAGGTGCGCGGCTTTCGCGTCGAGCTGGGCGAGATCGAGGCGGCGCTCTATCGCCAGCCGGGCGTGGGCGCGGCCGCCGTCGTGCTGCGCGATCTGGCCGGCATCGAACAGCTGGTGGCCTTCCTGGCGCCCGAGGGCGAGGCGCGGCCCGATCCGCATGCCCTGCGCGCGGGCCTGGCGCAGGAACTGCCGGCTTATATGATCCCGGCGCGTTTCGAACTGGTGGCCGAGGTGCCGCGCCTGACGTCCGGCAAGATCGACCGCAAGGCGCTCAAGGCGCGCGAGCTGGCCACGGCGGCCGAACCCAGCGGCGAGGACGACCTGCCCGCCACCGCCGGCGAGCAGGCGCTGTTCGAGGCGCTGCGTCCGCTGTTCCCCGGCCAGCCGCTGCGCCTGGCGAGCGATTTCTTCCGTGACCTGGGCGGCCATTCGCTGCTGGCCGCGCGGCTGGTGTCCTCGCTGCGCAAGCATCCGCATTTTTCCGCGCTGACCATGCACGAGCTGTACCAGCATTCCACGCTGGCGGCGCTGGCGGGGCGGCTGGACGCGCTGGCGGCCGAGGCGGCAGTGGCCGGCGCCGGCGCGGCGCGCGAGGCGGTGCCCGAACGCGCGCCCGAGTGGCGGCGCTGGGCTTGCGGCCTGGCGCAGCTGGCGGCGCTGCCCATCCTGATCGGCGTGCGCATGCTGATCTGGCTGACGCCGTTCTTCACCTATCACTACTTCACCGGCGACGAGGGCGATTCGGTCTGGCTCGCGGTGACGCTGTCGATCAGCAGCTACCTGGCCTGCAACCTGCTCAGCTTCGGCGTGGCCGTGGCTGGCAAGTGGGGCATCCTGGGCCGGCTCAAGGCCGGCCGCTATCCGCTGTATGGCTGGATGTTCTATCGCTGGTGGCTGGTCGACCGCATCATGGACATTCCGCCGGCGCACCTGCTGGCCGGCTCGCCGCTGCAGGCCTGGTACCTGCGCGCGCTGGGCGCGCGGATCGGGCAGGACACCGCCATCAGCCGCATCTCGGTGCGGGCTCCGGACCTGCTGTCCGTGGGCGACGGCGCCAGCATCGGCGCGGCGGTGAACCTTGAGAACTTCGAGGTGCGCGGCGGCGTCTGGGAGGTGTCGCCGATCCGCGTCGGCGCCAATGCATACATCGGTTCCTACGCGGTGCTGCAAGGCGATGTCGAGATGGGCGACGAGGCGCGCCTGGACGGCCTGTCGTCGCTGGCGCGCGGCGCGCGCATTCCCGCCGGGCAGATCTGGAGCGGCGCGCCCGCGCGCCACGATCCACAGGCGCGCGCTCCCGAGCTGCCGCCCAGGCCCGAGCGCCACGGCCGCTGGCGGCGCCTGGACATGCTGGCCTATGCGCTGGGCGGCGCGGCCATCGCCGGCCTGTTCTTCATGCCGGTGTTCCCCAGCTTCGTGCTGATCGACTGGATCGACGCGCGCTGGCTGGACCTGATGGGCGCGCGCGCGTCCTGGCCCTATGCCTTCCTCTGCTACCTGTTGCTGGCGCTGCCGGCCAGCGCGCTGCTGCTGATGCTGACCATCCTGGTCTCGGCCCTGCTGCGCTGGGCGCTGCTGCCGCGCCTGAGCGGCGGACGCTGGCCGGTCTATGGCCAGATCTATCTGCGGCGCTGGCTGACCAACCAGATCCAGGAATCCAGCCTGAGCGTGCTGCACGGGCTGTACGCCTCGATCTACGCCGGCACCTGGTACCGCCTGCTGGGCGCCAAGGTCGGCCCTGGCACCGAGATCTCGACGGCCATGGGCATCGTGCCGGACATGCTGACGCTGGGCCGCGACAGCTTCATCGCCGACGGCGTGATGCTGGGCGACGAGGAAGTCGACCGGGGCTGGATGACCATGCGCCCGACGGTGATCGGCAACCGCAGCTTCGTCGGCAACGGCGCCTACGTGCCGGACGGTTCCGAGCTGCCCGACGACGTGCTGATCGGCGTGCAGAGCCGCGCCCCGGCCAATGCCCGCATGGCCAGCGGCCAGACCTGGCTGGGCAATCCGCCGCTGGCCCTGCCTGCGCGCGAGCAGACCGCCGGCTTTCCCGAGCACCTGACCTTCCGCCCCAGCCTGGGCCGCAAGCTGGCGCGCGGCGCGGTCGAGGGCATGCGCATGATCCTGCCGCTGGCGGTGGTCATCGCCGTGGGCTATCTGACGGTGATGAAAGTGATCCCGATGGCGGTCAAGCACGGCTTCGTCGCCGCTTTCGACGAGCTGATGCTGGCTGGCGTGCTGTACGGCATCGGCGCCTTCCTGTTCCTGGTGCTGCTCAAATGGACGCTGATCGGCCGCTACCGGCCGCGCGCCGAGCCGATGTGGACGCCCTTCGTCTGGAAGAGCGAGGCCGTGACCAGCCTGTACGAGTCCATCGCGGTGCCGAACTTCTTCAATTTCCTGCGCGCCACGCCCTGGCTGCCGCTGGCGCTGCGCTGCATGGGCGCGCGCATCGGCAAGCGCGTCTTCATGGACACCACCGACGTCACCGAGTACGACTGCGTGGCCATCGGCGACGACGCCGTGCTGCACGCCTGGTCCGGCCCGCAGACCCATCTGTTCGAGGATCGGGTCATGAAGATCGGCCAGGTCCGGATCGGGGCCGGGGTCAGCGTCGGGCCCCGCACCACCATTCTTTACGATACGCGGGTGGAGCAGGGCGCCGTGCTGGGGCCGCTGACGCTGGTACTCAAGGGCGAGACCATCCCGGCCGGCCAGGCCTGGATGGGCAGTCCGGCCACCCCGTGGACGGGGCGCTGAGGCCGGCAGAGCCGCCCGCAACCTGTCCCCGATCCTGGCGGCGGGGCCTTTGCGGCCCCGTTTCCCCCTGCCGTCAGTGGGGGCGGGGG